>QNBQ01000383.1 GCA_003645735.1 Candidatus Poribacteria bacterium | reverse complement strand
GACGCTTTGAAGGTGATCTTGACGCCGTCCCCCTGGGGGAGAGGTTCGACCTTCAGCTCGGATATCCTCGGCTGGCTGTTGTCGACGAGGAACGGGTCGCTTATCTTCTCGACCGCCTTGGCCATCCCCTCCGGGTTCGATCTCTCATCGGTGGCGACCACCTTCACGTGATACCACCCATCCGGCAGGGCGGTGGAGTCGAGCTTATAAGAGCTTTCCTCCAGCTTCTCCTTGAGCAGCCTCCAGTTTTTCTCATTGACCCCCTTGATCCAGACGGAGAAGATCAATTTGTCGCCGTTGGGATCTTTCGCCTGCCACTTTATCGTCCTGACGCTCTTTTTACCCTCGCCGGGCCCTTTCCCGCCGGGGCCTTCCCTCCCGAGCTGCGGCCCGCCCTTTCTCTGGCCCGCCTGGGAGTCGTCCCCGTCGATCGAGATCTTCCTTATCTCGGGCGGCATGTTCTCCTGGAGGTAGGTGACCCAGACGTTTTTGAGCACGGGCGTCAGCTTCGGATCGGTCGTCTCAAGTACCGCCCTCCACTGGACGAACCTCGACGGCGGGGGACTTCCCTCGACCCAGTCGCTCCAGGTCTTGTCCGGCTTGGAGGTGTTGCCGGAGCGGGCCTCGATCCTTACCGACGTCCCCTGGGGGAGATCGGCCAGCCAGACGAGCTTGCCCCATCTGGAGGCGATCTTCGCGTCGAAGACCTTGGAGGTGATCGTCCCCTTCTCCACCCTCTCGTAGGCCATCCGGTAGAGGGCGCCGGGGTTGCCGGTAGCGAGATACAGGGCGTTGATCGAGGGTAGGATGCTCAACACCTGAGCCTCCTCGCATTTGGCGATCATCTCGTATTCCCCGTCCGGCGACACCCTGAACAGCTTACCCGAATCGCCCGTCCCGACCACGACCCTCCCCTCCAGATCGATGGCCAGCGAGAGGATGAGCGGCTCGGGCGAGTCCCATATCTTTCGGACGGCGCCGGATGGGGAGATCATGTAGAGGGCCGACCTCCTCTCTTCCCCCCTCTCGGGAGGCCCGCCGGGCTGGGGCGGGGCGCCGGTCGTGGCCGCCGCGTAGATGTTCCCCTCCCCATCCACGGCGATGCAGTGTATCTCCCGCTCGGAGGCGTCATAAACGACCGAAACCTTCCCGTCCTTCAGCGATATGGCGTAGATGATCCCGTTGCCCTCGCCGCCGGCGTAGAGCGTGTCGCCTTTGAGCAGCAGGCACATGATGTTCGTCTCCTCCGAGTCGAACAGCACCTCACCCTTCCCGTCCGGGCCGACCTTGAATATCTTCCCGTTCGTCCCCGTGGCGGCGTAGACGTTCCCCTCCCCGTCTATCTCGATGTCCCAGACGTATTTCTCGCCCGAGCTGAAGAGGGTTGTGGGGGTTCCGTCGGGTGAGATCTTGAAGATGATCCCGTCGGGCGATGTCCCGGCGTAGACGGAGCCGTCCGGCCCGACCTCAAGCGACAGTATCCCCACCTCCGGCGAGTCGAAGAAGAGCTCCGCCTTCCCCTCCGGCGTCACCTTATATACCCTGCCCTCATTCCCCGTCCCGAGGTATAAGTTCCCCTCCTTGTCCTGCGCGATGCACCAGACGAAGTTCTCGTTCAGATCGCCGATCCTCTCCAGCTTGAACGAAAGCCGCACCTCCCCCTTGCTCGAAACCGACACCCCCTCCAGCTCCCCGGCTGTGAAATCGGCGTATGTCCTCTGCTGCCAAACCTTGGTTTCGACGGCGAAAGCCGATATGGTCAACGCCGTCATCAAAGCGGCTGTGATCGCGATTCTTCCCATATCACCCTCCTCTCATCTGGCCTTTCGGCTGACGACGAACCTCAGGACGGCGCTGCCCGAGAGGACGAAGCCCGTCTCCATCGATTTCTTGAGCAGAACCGTCCCCTTGGTCAGCCCGACCTCCCCCGCCTGGATGGATGGGTTCATGACGTAGAGCATCGATATCGGCAGGTTGGGCATCTCCTCGCCGGAGACGGTCAGGCCGGGCTTCGGCAGGACGATCTCGACGATGAGCCTGTCGTTCGGCTCCTCCTCTTGAAGCAGCCGGAGCAGCTGCTCGACGTTCCTGGGCGTGTATCTCTGGGGCGCCCTCGTCTTCTCCCAGGCCCTGACCGCCGCGGCGCTGCCGATCACCGCCATCGCATTCCCCTCGGGCATGTCGTCCGGAAGCCGGATCTCAACTGTCCTCTGGATCGGCTCCTCGAGGTATGGCCTGATCGTAACGGTCAGCCGCATCGTCTCGCCCGGCTTGTAGACCCGCTTGTCGAGCCTGGCCCCGATGATGGATGCCGATCTCCTCTCGTCCTCCACCTTCACCTCCAGCTCGACCCTCTCGATGCCGATCTCCTCGAACTGGTTGCGCATCAGGGTCGATATCGGGTAAAGCACGCTTGCGGCGGCGAGCCCCGGGGAGGCCGAGCCTGAAAAGACGTTCTCCTTGACTATCGCCGGGTATTTCTCGGGGACTATGACTGCCCTGACCCTGACGGTGTAGTTGCCGGTCTCCTTCTCCGCCACGTCTATCGTCGTCCAGACGGCGGAGGTTATGAGGGCGGGGGTCAGGTATCTGTGCCTGACGACCTCGTAGTTGTAATCGATCGTCCTGCCGTCCGCCGTCGTCACCTTGACCTTGACCGGTATATACGGGGGAACGGGGCCTATGATGCCGGCGCATCCGAACTCCCTGTCCTGGACCATCGTCCCGAAGGGCTTGGTGGGGCCGGCGAGCTTGAAGCCCAGGTATAGGCTGGGCACGACGCAGTGGACGTATCCGCCGGAGAGGGGCATCTCCACCCTCCCCTCCCCGTATGCGGGGTGGCCGAAGATCAGTATCCTGTCCCCCTCCCGGTATGTCACGGTTCCGTAGCCGAAGGCGGTCAGATCGCCCCTTATGAACTCCGTTCCGACGACGGCGCCCGGCCTGATGGGGGGGTTGAGATCCGGCCTGCCGCCCCCTCCCCCCTCAACGACCGTGAAGTTGCCCTCGGACAGCAACGCCTTCAACGCCCTGGCCGCCTGAGGCGAGAAGCCCGAGATGGCGATCGGCACCTTGATCGGCCTCAGCTCGCCCGGGGAGGGGGCTTCGGCGGAGGCCAGCTCCATCCTCTCCCTCACCCACCTCAGCAGCTCCTCCGGGCTGAAGAAGGGGAGGAGACCGGTCTCCTCCCCTTCTTCAGCCCGGAGGAGCTGCTGAGGTGGGTGAGGGAGAGGATGGAGCT
>QNBQ01000382.1 GCA_003645735.1 Candidatus Poribacteria bacterium | reverse complement strand
TCCTCCTGCCGGTCTCGGTCAGGTCGCAGTTGGCGCTGAACGTCAGGGTTATCGATTCGAGCCTCCTCAGGTAGCTCCCGTCCCGCGGATCGACGGAGATCAGCTCGACGGGCGGTATCTCGTAATCGAAGGATGAGGTGTGTGACAGGACGTTTCCGGCCTTGTCCTTTACGGTCAGCTCAACCGTGTATCTCCCGGGTTTGCTCAGGAGGGTCGGCTTGAACCAGATCTTGCTTTGGCCGTCGTTCCAGCTCCTCCCCTGAACCTCGCCCGCCGGCCCGATCAGCCTGATCGAGGCCGTGCTCAGATCCAGCCCGCTGGTCTGGTCGGCCAGCTCCGCCTCGATCGTCAGCTCGCCGCTCGCCTTCGAACCGTCCGGCGGGCTCAGCGAGATCAGCTGAGGGGGTTGGGTGTCGAAGGTGAAGCTGAAGGATATGCGATGCTCCCCGCCCGATTTATCGACCAGCTTCAGAACCGCTTGGTATTTCCCGTCATCCGATCCGTCGCTCCTCAGCCCCGGCTCGGGCCTCCAGGTGATGGTATCCCCCGCGAAATCGAAGCTCCCTGGCACATCGGCGCCGCCCTTTAAAACGGCCAATGCGCAGCTCCCCCTATCCAGCCACTCCAGCAGCTGCCCGTCCAGTTTAGCGGAGATCTCCGCGAGCGAGCTGACGTAGGCCCCATCGGCGGGCGTGGGGATGACCTTCTCCGCCAGGTCGTGGACGAATAGGAATTTGAACTCCTCCGTCAGCCCGTAAGCGCCCGTTTTATCGACGGGGGTGACGGAGATCGCGTAGACCCCTTCGGGGGAGGCCGCTCCCAACGGCTTGATCAGCTCGTATACGATCGTGTTCTCATCGCCCGCTGTCTTCGTTCCCCCGACGGTCGTCCCGCTCGGGTCGAGCAGTTGGATGTCCGAGCTGTCCAGATCTATCCCCGCCCCGCTTCTGTCCTCCAGCACCGCGCTCACCTTGGATAGCTCTCCCTCGACTATAGCGCCCTCCTCCGGAGAGACAGCGATCACCGCCGGCAGGCTGCCAGGGGAGAAGACGTATCTGAACTGGTATCTGACCGTCGTCCGGTTGCCCGCCCTGTCCGAGAGCGATACCTCCAGGTCGTAATACCCCTCCTCCCTCAGCCCGGCGTAGCGGACGGTCACCTTGGACGATTCATCCGTTTCGAACTCGAAGGAGGCGGGCTGTGAGGGGCCGGTCAGCTTGACGTCAAGCGAGGAGAAATCGATGCCGCTTCCCCCCTCATCCGCCACGGTCAGCTCAATAGCCCCATCCCTCGGCAGGACGACGTTGGGGTTGCCCGGTATCAGCGTCTTGGAGCCGGAGATCGCTTTCAAAACCCGGGGCGGCTGGGTGTCGAACGTGAAGGAGGAGCTATATGTCAGCTCATTGCCCGCCTTGTCGTGAAGCTCAAGCTCGACCCTATAGGTTCCGTTCTGCGACGGGAGGGAGAGGGGGGTTTTAAGCCTGAAGCTCAGCTTCCCCGTCGCCTCATCTATCGTCAGCTCGCCCTGAACCTCCCCGCCCGAGGGGGAGATCAACCTCAGGATCGGGGGGTTCGATTCGTAATCCAGACCGGCCTCGCCCTCGTCGGCCACCTGGGCCGTTATCTCCGAGACGGGCGAGTTCAGGAAGGAGAGATCGGGCGGGGTTATGGAGATCAGCTTAGGGGGTTTGGTGTCCAGGACGACCCTGATCTCCGCCTCGCCCGCGTTCCCGCCGAAATCGATCGCCCTTATCCTGAAGGTGTAGACGCCGTCCTCAAGCGGCTTGCCTATGCCGTCCTTTCCGTCCCAGGTGATCGCGTGTTCGACGTTCCCCGTTTTCCCAAGCGGGCCGAGCTGGGGCGGCGTCGGCAGGACGGGATCTATCAGCTCGATCTCGATCTCATCGACGCTTTCCGACAGCAGGTAGGAGATCCGCGCCGAATCCTCGGAGCCGTCCCCGTTCGGCGAGAAGGGCTGAGCTTGGGCGAGCAGAACGGGCTTGGTGCTATCTACTTTGATCGTCACCTCCTCGTAGTGCGCCACCTCCTCATCTATGACCCCGTTCGGGAGGTAATCTATCTCGACCCTGGCCGTGTAGGTTCCGTCTTTTACGGGCTTGCCGTTCTTATCCTTCCCGTCCCACGTCACAACGATCCTCTGGACCTGTCCCGTGGGCGAGCCTAAGGAGCCTGTGACATGCCAGTCGTCGTTCGGATCGAAGACCCCGTCCGGCCCCTCGATCAATCCGCCGGGCCCGTTCGTGTCTATTATAACCCTGTAATCGCCGGCTGCACCTGTCGTCTCAAAGGTTATGACGGCGAGGGTGTCGTATGCGTTTGGGTCGGTGCTTATGGTCGAATCCCTTCCCCTGTTATCTACGACCGAGGGAGAGGTCACGAACTGACCAACCCCCACGCACGTCGCCGCCAAGCTCAAGGCGATCGCCAGGAAAACCTTTCTCAAACCGCTCACGGGCGCTCCCCCTAAGCTGGAATGATTTGGTTAGACGTAAAACTCCATCCTCCCTTAGACGATCAGCCCCTCTTTTGGTTGAATCAGAGCTTCATTAGAGCCTCCCGAACCTCCTCATGTCGAGGTTGGGGGCGTAATACCGCTTGCCGTGGGTGAGGCTCTTCATCTCGGCTATCAACCTCTCCAGCTCCTCGGGACGGGTGAAGTCCACGTTGTCCGTGTTGACGACGAGCAGAGGGGCCTCGTCGTATTCGAGGAAGAAGGTGTTGTAGCACTTGTTCATCTCGAACAGGTAGTCCTGTGAGATGTATCTTTCGAACGGCTTGCCCCGCTCCCTTATCCTCTTCATGAGCGTTTTGGTGCTGGCCTGCAGGTAAACCACCAGGTCGGGCTTGGGAACGCCCCTGCTGAGCAGCCTGTAGATCCTCTCGAAGAGGATCAGCTCGTCGTCGCTCAGCGTCAGATACGCGAAGATCCTGTTCTTATCGAACAGGTAGTCGGTTATGACGCACCGCTCGAACAGGTTCATCTGGAGGATCTCCCTCTGATGTTCGTATCGGCTGAGCAGGAAGAAGACCTGAGTCTTGAAGGCGTAGTTTTCCATATCGGCGTAGAACCTCTCCAGAAACGGGTTTTCGATCGATTCCAAAACGGCCCTTCCCTTGAGCCTGCTCGCCAGCAGCTGTGCCAGCTGGGTTTTCCCGACGCACATAGGCCCTTCGATCGCTATGTATCTGTGTATGAAGGCCATCTCCTCACCCCTCCTCCT
>QNBQ01000381.1 GCA_003645735.1 Candidatus Poribacteria bacterium | reverse complement strand
TGACCGTTCCCGATATGACCTTTCCAAGCCCGTTTATGGTCGTGAGGAGGGTGGTCTTCCCGGCTCCGTTCGGGCCTATCACAGCGAGGAACTCCCCTTCCTTGATCCTGAGCGTGACCTCCTTGAGGGCCACGTTTTCCCGATATGAAACGGTCACCTTCTCAAGCTCTACCGCCCACATCCTAAAGCTTCAACCAGCTTCTCCACGTTCTCCCTCAGGGAGATGATATACGAATCCCTCGTCTCGCCAAGCGGGAAGTTCGTGAGGGTAACATGCTTTGCCTTAACTTCCTCCGCCATGCGAAGGCCCGCCTTCGGACCGCTCTGGAGGTTATCAACGAAAAGCTTCACCTTCTCCTCCCTTGCGAGCTTCACAAGCCTCACCATCTCCCTCGTGGTAAGCTCCTCCGGCCTTCCGTATGTCGCAACGATCTTGAGCCCGGCCCACCTCAGGAACCCCTCCTGCATCTTCGAGCAGATGACCTTCGCTCCCTTCAGCCTCGAAAGCTTCTCCTCCATTTCCCCGAGCGCCGACTTTATCTCGTCCTTATAGCGTTTGAGGTTCCCTTTGAAAAGCTTACAACCTTTAGGGTCCACGTTGCAGAGCGCATCGGCGATCTTCCCCGCGGCTTCGATGTGGACATCGGGGACCATCCAGTTGCCCTTGACATCTATCATAACGGCCCTGGCCTTTGAGGATGAGATGAGCTTTCCGATCCACCTCTCCCAGCCGTGATAGAGGATGAGCTCCGCCCCTGAAAGCTTTATGACATCGGATGGTTTCACGTCGAAATGGCCGGGGCACATGCCCGATGGGACTATGACCGCAAGTTCAACCCTCTCCGCCCCGATGGCCCTGACTATGGAGCCGATGAGGGACGTCGTTGCGACGACCTTCGTCCGCTCGAGCCGATGCTCCCCGCACCCACAGAGGAGAAGGATGAGGAGGATGATAACGAAGCTCCTCAGAACCTTCATCTCCCCCACCTAAATCATTTTAACCTTACCATGTCGCCTTCGGCAACTCCGGCCTCCTCGATCGGAGCTTCTCCTGGCAGCGTCATCTCATCGTTCCCGTTGTGAACGTATATGTAACGCCTGCGGTAAAGGACCTTCCCGGCATCCTGCAGAGTCCCTTCGCCACCCCGGGAAGACCCACGAAGATCTCATATTGTTCATCGAGGATGTTATCAACGGCAAACGAGATCCGAAGCCCGGGCAGGATCTCATAGCTAAGGAAGGAGTTCAGGACGAGGAAGCTGTCTATGGGTTTTTTCCTGTTGTCCGCAGCGAAGTAATCGGCGACGTATTGTCCCACAAGCGAGAGGAGGAGCTTTCCCCATCTGTATCTCAGGTAGAGGTCCACCTTGTCGCCAGGGCGGCCCTGGGTCCTCTCCCCGGGGTCGAGGTATGAGTAGGAGAGGCGAGCGAAAACCCCTCTGACCTGCGCTATCAAACTTCCCTCGAAGCCCTTGAACGTGAACTTTCCCGCGTTTTGAAACTTGAACTTCGGGGGAGGGTTTGGGTTTTTCTCAAGCTGTATCAGGTTGCTCCCCTTCATCAGGTAGCCGGTGAGGTTCAGGTAAACCCCCTTTACGATGCGCTGGCTGAACCCGGCCTCGTAGTTCCAGACGACCTCGGGCTCGAGCTCCTCGTTGGATGGGGGGAACATGTAAAGCTCGTTGATCTGAGGGGATCTGAAGCCCTTGTTGATGGCTCCCCGCAGGATAGTCCCATCCCTCGGGCGGAGGACGAGACCGAGCTCCGGACAGAGCTCGCTTCCCGAGACCTCATCCACGTTGAGCCTCGTCCCGAGGGTGAGCGTGAGTTTTTCAACAGGGGAGTATTCGTTGTGGAAGAAGAGGGCGAGCTCCGATTTGTCCCATTCACCTCCGGGTTTGCTCAACCTCTCCCCTCCCTGCTGTCTGAACTCCACCCCTGCCGTGAGGGTATCTCCCTCGATGGGCTCGCCTGAGGCATGGAGTATAGCGCCGTTGGTGAAATCCTTGGAGTGCCACCCGTCGGAGAACTCGTGCTCCCCGAAGTTCCGGTAGATCTTTGCAAACCCTTTCCATCCCCTCCATCTCCCGGAAAGCGTCAGATCAAACGCTCCCCTCTCGTAGTCGTTCCACGGGTTTCCCTCGAAAGGCTCCTCCTTTCGGCCGTCGAAGAGCTTGAAGAGGAACTGAGCATCGAGGTTCTCGGATATCTCGTATCCCACCTTTGCTGTGAGGTCCTTGCCGTTGTAGGAGGAGTTCGGGAGGTGGCCGTCGCTCAGCCTCAGATCCCCCGTGAGGTAGTAGCTGAACCTCCTAAAGCTTCCCCCGTGCCTCAGCCTGAGCTTCTTCGTGTCGTATGAGCCGTAGGAGAGGGTGATATCGGCCTCAAAGCCCTTTCTCGCTTTCCTGGTAATTATGTTTATCACACCTCCGAGGGCATCGGAGCCGTAAAGCACGGACAGCGGTCCCCTGATGAGCTCGATTCTTTCCACGTTGTTCAGGGGGAGGGAGTGGGTGACGGTGCAGCCGAAGAGCCCCATCTTCACGGGACGCCCGTCAACCAACACCATTATCCTCCTGCCTCGTTGCCCTATCCCCCTTATGTATACATCGGCCCTCCCGAAGGCCCCTGTCTTCCATACGAACACCCCGGGGAGCGTCGAGAGGATATCCGTGCAGGAGTTCACGTTTGAAGCCTCTATCTCCTCCCTCGTTATGACCTCGGCCGTTGTGGGAAGCTCCTTTATGGCCCTCTCCGTCCTCGTTGCTGTAACAACCACCTCATCGAGGTAGACCCTGGCCTCTCCCTGCTGGGAGAAGATCAGGATCAGGAGCTGAAAAAGTATCAGCTTGCACATAGGTGCCCCCCTGTTCTTGGTGTTACCTTTTCAAAAAGGGTAACACAACGAGCGGGGGGATGTCAACAGGGGTTTTCAACCTGATCTGTTTTCCCGAGCAAGGTCCCTGTATCTCCCAAGCTTCTCTGGTGGGTGAAAACCCTCCCCGGGTCTGAGATGAGCGGGGAGAAGGGTTTGAACTCGGCATAGGTGAGATCCAGCTGAAGGGTTTCACCGCGTAGTCATCCGCTCCGAGCTCAAGCCCCAGAACTATGTCAGCCTCGCTCCCTTTAGCCGTCAGGATAATTATCGGCACCGACCTGGTCCTCTCATCCGCCCGCATCATCCTGCATATCTCCAGCCCATCCACCCCTGGAAGCATCAGGTCCAGAATTACCAGATCGGGAAGCTCATACCTG
>QNBQ01000380.1 GCA_003645735.1 Candidatus Poribacteria bacterium | reverse complement strand
GGAGAGGGACAGGCTCGTGATCTATGCCGCTGAGAGGGGTTTCATAAGGGATCTGAGGCCCCCGCATAAGATATGTGCAATGATAAGAGATGGTTCCCATCTGGTTGTGAGCACGAACGGTGACATCTACACCTGCGCGGTTTTCCTGGGAAGAGGGGATGAATACAGGGTCGGAAGCATAGCGAGCGATAGCCTCCCGCCTGGGGAAGTCCACAGGAAGCACGGGGAATTCAAGCTGCCCAGGAGGTGCTTGAGCTGCAGGGATCTTCCCATCTGCGGCGGCGGGTGCAGATATGATGCTTTGATCGAAAAGGGCGATATAACGGCCATATTCTGCGAGTGGGAGAGGTTCGACATATCGGTCCCCGCCCTCATCAAAGCGCATTACTCGCTCAAGCTTTCAGGCTGGGGAGGGAGGCGAGGTGGCTAAGGTCGAGACGCTCCTCAAGTTCATACGGTTCATAAAGAAACATCCCAACGCCTCTGATCGGGAGATAGCCCAGGCGATAGGAGTGACGGTCAGATATGTCAAGCAGTGTAAAAAGGAGCTGGAGGAGCTTGAGAAGGAGATCTTCACGCTCGTGCTGTCGGAAGAGGATATAAGGATGATACTTGAGGGATTCAACCCGAGGACTGAGTATGAGAGGGAGATAAGAAGGAAGCTGGAGAGGAAGATAATCTCCGGCGGGATAAGGGGAAAGATGAGGATCGAAAAGAGAGAGACCAGGAGAGTGATGTGGAGATTTGATATCGCCCTCATCTTGCCTCACAGAACGCCGGGTGAGATTCACCCCATGATCATGCATTGGATAAAGCCGATGATCTACGAGCCGCTCATCTGGGTGAATATAAACGGTGAGATCGAACCCAGGCTCGCCGAACTCGTTGAAAACATCGAAGGGTTTTCGAGATGGCGCATAAAGCTGAGGAAAGACGTGAGGTGGAGCGATGGGAATCCCATAACGGTTGATGATGTGTTCCACTCCATCTCTGCCTTCGGTTTCAAGGGTCAAATAAGCCTTGCGATGGCCAACGGCAGAGAACTGATCCTTTCGCTTTCGAAGGCTGACCCTCTCTTCCCGTGGAAGCTGAAGTCCATACCGATAAGGCCGGCTTCAAATGAGAAGGTCGTCTCAGGCGCTTACAAACTCAGCAGAAGGGACATCTCCAGATCGCTTTACATCCTGAAATCTAACCCCGGCTACTACAGGCTGGATAGGCCTTTGATCGGTGAGGTGGCCATAAGAGGTTATGTGTGGATATCAACTGCGTTGAGAGCCTTTGAGAATAAGGAAATCGAATTCATCTCACTGCAAAGCCCTCATCAGCTTTCAGGATATGAACATATAAAGCATATGCTTCAGAACTGGGGGTTTGGAAACAGATACTATCTGCTTCTCCTCAACAAAAACAGACTGACAGAAAGGTTGTGCGAGGAGTTAAAGGAAGCGATAGATCATCGATCGATAAGCGTCTATCTCTCCTCCGGTTCAATCCCCGATGTGAAAGGCAGGAATCTAAGGCTGAAAGTGGGATATATCTCAGAGATGGGATCTAAGGAGGTTAAGGATATGGCAAAGATAATAGCCAGATCGATCTCAAACGGCGAGACAAGCGATTTATCAGGAGCAGCCTTTGAAGATGTGAGGAAGGAGATCGACCTGATCTGCACGAGGCTATCATTCGGCCTTTTCTTCTCCAGATTAAAGAGATACTTCCACTCCGAAGGCTCCCGTAATATCTTCGGTTACAAGAATCGAAAGGTAGACGAAATGCTTGAAGAGCTTGATGGGATAGGGGATTTGAAGAAGAGGAGGGAGCTCGGGGAGAGGATTTTGAGGAAGCTGCAGAAGGACTTTGCCTTGATACTTCTGGCACCCTCCTTCGACTATTTCCTCTCCTGGTATCAGGTGGAGAGGGGCGCTGATCTCTATTCGCTGAACGATATGATCTATCAGATGGCAGACCTATACATAGAGCCGATCACCTAAGCTTCCCAAGTAGCTTGCCTCAGTCTCAGATGTCCTGCCTTCGGCCAGCTCCAGCACCTAGCGATCGAAGCCATTAAAGCCCCGCCCTCTCCATCTCCTCCTTCAGATCCTCTATCGTCAAATGGGTGTATCTCTGGGTGGTCGTTAGCGATTTGTGGCCCAACACCTTCTGAACAGCCCTTATGTTCATGCCCCTCTTCAACATCCTGGTGGCAGCCGTATGCCTCAAAGTGTGAGGGGTGACCCTCTTCTCTATCCCAGCTCTCTCGGCTATCCTTTTCACAATCCTGTTTATCGTCCTGCTGCTCCAGGGGAAGATCGGATCCTCCCCTTTCAGGAACCTCAGTATCACCTGCAGGTGCCTCTTCGATCCTTTCGGTATCGGTATCGCCCTGTCCTTCCTGCCTTTGCCCGATCTTATCGTTATGACCCCTCCCTTAAGGTCCACGTCTCTGGCTTTGAGTCTCGCAACTTCTGAAAGCCTAAGCCCACCTCTCGACATCAAGGTGATCAAGGCGGGGTATCTGGGGTCTATCATCTCCTCGGCCGCCCTCTCCATCCTTCTGACCTCCTCTTCGGTCAGGAACACGGGCAGCTTCTCCTCCCTCCCCCATCTCCACTCGATCGATAGCAGATCGCCTCTTTTCCTCCACCTGGCCCAGGCTCTGACGGAAGCGAACTTCCTCTGAAGCGATGAAAGCTTCAGCCCGTTTCCCGCAAGCTCGCCTATCCAGCTTTCAAGATCCTCGGGGGATGGATCCGGATACTTAGAGAGGAACTGATGCAAATCATGTGTGTATTCGTAGATGGTCCTTTCTGAGAGGCCCCTTGACCTTAAGTGCTCCTCGAAGGGCCTAATCTCCTCGTCCACGCTGTGGACCCCAGGCTCACGCTCCCTCATGGCTCCAAAGCTGATAAGCTATTCGTCTCATCGAAATCTAACGTTTCGTGTTGCAGGTGTAACGATCACGTAGCCCCTTAAGCACTTAGGCTTTCCCTCCAGTTTCTCAGCCTCACCTCCTCTTGAAGCTTAGGAGGAAGCTTCTCTATAAGCTCAACAAGCTCCTCGATCACAGCCTTCCCCCTCCTCACCTTCGATCCCCTCCGCTATCTCCCTCAAAAACTCACCCGGGCTCCTGACAGGTATCGGAAAGCCGCTTTTCACCCTCTCCGTCAGGATATGCCTCCTGTCGAGGCTCACTAGCACATCCGCCCTCCCCTTATAAGCGCCAGCTAACACGTGTAGATCCTTCCTCGGCGCCAGATCCTCCCACATAAGCT
>QNBQ01000379.1 GCA_003645735.1 Candidatus Poribacteria bacterium | reverse complement strand
TGAAGAGGGGACCGGAGGGGCGCATCCGCTGCCGCGCCGATAGGGCGGGTAGGTTCTTCGTCGGGTTCGTTTTCTACGACGACGGAGGCCGCGAGGAATACACCGTCTCGGTCGATGGGGAGACCATAGGGGGCGTCCGGGCCGATGCCGACGACAACAGGCAGCATTTATGCGTTTTCACGAGGCCGGTCGAGCTGAGGGAGGGAAGCGCGATCGAGATCGTCGCGCGGGGGGACGGCCTCGGGCGGGTCGAAAGCCTCCTGATCCTCCCGGAGCTGCCGACGCTTAAGCGGCGCGAGCACGGGATAAAATTCGTCCGCGCCCGCGTCCCGTTCGATGAGCCGCTACGAGCGGTCATCACCTGGGTCACAACCTGGCCGGCAAAGTGCACGGTGGAATACGGGCCGGATGGCCAGCTCACCCGCTCTTTAACCGAGGAGGAGGCGCTTTGCAACCATCGGGTCGTCCTGACAGATCTGCGGGAGGGAGAACGGTATGGCTTCCGCATCCGCGCCACCTCGCCGGAGGGGCGCGAGATCGTCGTGGAAGGCGAGCCGTTCGCCGCCCGCATCCCCGAGCCACCCCTTTCGAGGTCGTCTTCCGAGCGGGTGAGGATCGAGGTCGACTTCCCCGACGGCGCGCGGGTCGACTCGTTCCCCGTCGCCATGGGGGTTCCGTTCCCCCGGGGCGCGCTGGGCGACCCTTCGAAGGTTCGCCTGCTTTGGCGCGATGGACGTGAGATCCCCTCTCACGCCCGCCCGCTCGGATGGTGGGAGGACGGGAGCATCAAATGGCTGCTGCTCGATTTCGCCGCCTCCGCGCGCGAGCCGATCTACTCGCTCGAGTTCGGGCGCGATGTGGAGCGGGGCGCGTCCCCCTCCGCTCCGGTCCGCGTCATGAGGGAGGGGAGGCGGATAATCGTGCTGAACCGGCTCCTGCGGTTGACCTTCGACCCCGATCGCTGTGGGCTTATAACCGAGGTTCGCTTCGATCCCCAGGGGGAGTTCGGCCCGCAAAGCCGTATAGCCCATGATATCGGGGCCGTCCTCGTCGACGCCGAGGGGAACGAATACAGCTCGGACGGCCCTCCGGACGAGATCGCCGTCGAGGAGGCGAACCCGCTGCGGGTCGTCGTGCGCGTTCGGGGGAGGTATCGGCGGGGCGAGGGGAGCTTGTTCCGCTACACCGCCCGCGTCCAGGTCTTCGCCGATGCGCCCTTCATCCGGGTCTTCTACACGTTCGGCAACGACAGGGTCGACGAGCTTTTCACATCGATCCGCTCCCTCCGGCTGAGGGTTCCGACGGCGCTGGGCGGTCCTTTGAGCTTCGCGATCGGGGCCGACGAGGGGACGATCGAGGGCAGGGGCGATGCTCGCCTGCTTCAGGATTACGACGATCGCTTCGCCGTGGAAGCGGGAGGGAAGATCTTGAGTCGGGGCAAACGGGCGCCGGGGTGGATCGAGGTCGGCGACGGCTCGCGCAAGGTCCTGGCCTGCGCCCGCTGGTTCTGGCAGCTTTACCCGAAATCCCTCTCGGTCGAGGGATCGACCCTCTCGATCGGCCTGTGTCCGGCGCTCCCCGATGACGCCTACACCTCCGAGGCCGACCGTGAAAACGAGGACAAGCTCTTCTTCTACCTCGTTGGGGGACGCTACAAGTTCAAACGCGGTCTTGAAAAGACGCATGAGATCTGGCTCGCCTTCGGGCGGGCGGACGACGACCTCCGCCGGTTCATACCCTGCTTCATGGAACCGCCCATCGGCATCGCGCCGCCGAAGTGGTATTGCGAAAGCGGGGCGTTTCGGGACGTTATCCCGCGCGACGATCGGAGCTTCCCCGGCTACGAGCGGGCCGTTACGAAAGCGCTTGAGGCCTACCTCGCGAACAGGGAATTCCAGCGCGAATACGGGATGCTCAACTTCGGCGATTGGTATGGCGAACGGCGTTACAACTGGGGGAACCACGAATACGACACAACACACTGCTTCCTCCTTCAGTTCGTCAGAACGGGCGATAGGCGTTTCTTCGACGTCGGCGAGGAGGCGGCCTGGCACCTGATGGACGTCGACGTGATCCATTACCACGCGGATGCGAGGAAGATCGGCGCGGTCTACGCCCATTGCGTCGGCCACACGGGCGACTATTACCCCCGCGGCTTCAAACCCCCGTCCATCCCGGGCGAGGCCATCTCGGTTTCACACACGTGGGTTCAGGGGCTGCTCGACTACTACTTCCTGACCGGATGCCCCCGAGCGTTTGAAACGGCGCGCATGATCGCCGATCGATACGACACCTATTACACGGTTAACTACGACTTCACGAACTGCCGCATACCTGGATGGCATCTCATCCTGACGCTGGGGATGTATGAGGCGACCGGCGATGAGTTTTACCTGAACGCCGCGCACATCATCGTCGAACGCGTCCTCGAGCGGCGCGAGCCGGGAGGGGGATGGGTTAGGTGTCTGGTTCCGGGCCACTGTCGCTGCATCCCCCGCCACAGGGGGGCTGCGGGGTTCATGGTCGGCATACTGCTTTCGGGGCTGAAGCGGTATCACCTGATAACGGGGGACGAGGAGGCCGCGCGGGCGATCGTGGAGGGGGCGCGGTGGATCGTCGAGGACACGTGGATGCCCGATCGGGAGGCGTTCCGATACACGAGCTGCCCCAATACCGGCGCGATCTCCGGAAACATGCTCTGGGAGGGGATCGCATACGCCGTCCGCCTCTCGGGAGATGAGCATCTGAAACGGGTGCTCCTCACGGACATGCGGAACGAGATCGGTAGGCGGTTCGGGCGGGGGCCCGGGCTGGGGAAGAGCATCTCCATGTTCCTGCGCTTCTCCCCGTATGTGTTGCCCGAGCTTCTGCGGATGGGCGAGAGGTTGCTGCCGCGGGATCCGTTTCACGAGTTGAAATGGGGCGAGGACACGCTCCTCGGCACATCGCCCGAAGGCGACTCCGGACGAGCGCCGGACATCGTTGAGATCCACGCCCAGACCCGGAAGGGCGATCTCATCGTGCTCGTTCGCTTCGCGGACGCGGGCTATGGGATCGGCAAAAACAGCCGCGGCGAGCCGACGATCTGGTTGCGGCTGTTTTTGAACACAGACGCGAACCGCGGATCGGGGTTCATGCCGGGCGAGATCGGCGCCGAGTTCATGGTCGAATGCGACCTGGTCAGCGGAAGCGGCGCTCTACACCGATATCGCGGGGAGGGAAGGGGATGGTCGTGGGAGGCTGTCGGGCATGCGAGGGTTTTCCTCTCCGAGGAC
>QNBQ01000378.1 GCA_003645735.1 Candidatus Poribacteria bacterium | reverse complement strand
CTGGCGAGGTGGGGCAGCTTGTGTGAGAGGGTCAGGCCGACAAAGGCGCCTTTAGCGTCCGGGTTCCGTTTCGGGCCGCGCTCGCCCATCATATGCGGCAGGAAGATCAGCCCGTCCGAGCCGGGGGGCGCCTGGGAGGCCAGCTCGTTGAACCGGTCGTAAAACAGCTCATCGCCTCCCAAAAGCTCCCTACACCACCTCAAGCAGGCCCCCAAGGTCGCCGTCGAGCCGACCCATCTGACCCCCCTCCCCCACAGGCTCGCCCTGTGGATTTGAAACCTAGGGTTAGGCTCCGGCCTGGCCAGCCAGGCCGCCGTGCCCATGTAAAGACAGCACCTCCTCCCCCGGTAGATGTCGGCCCCCAACAGCGTGCAGTGGACGTCGCACCCCCCGACGGCCACCGGGATGCCCTCCCTGAGGCCCGTCTCCTCGGCGGCCTTCCGCGTGAGGCGGCCCGCTACGCAGCTCGACCTCCTGATCTCGGGCAGCTTTTCGGAGGGGATGCCGATCGATCCCAGCTTTTGCTCGTCCCACCTCAGCCCCTCCAGGTCGAACCAGATCGTCCCGGCGGCGTCCGAGGGATCCGTGGCGAACTCGCCCGTCAGCTTCGCCCTTATGAAATCCTTGCCGAAGAGGAACTTATGGGCCTTCTCGACGGCCTCGGGCCGGTTTTCAGCGAGCCATTTCAGCTGGACGTAACATCTGGGGTCCATCCACAGGATGGCGTTGTAAAGCGGCTCGCACCGCTCGTCGACAGGCACCAATACGTGCATCAGACCCGAGACGCCGATGCATTCGATCTCCCCCGGCCTGACATCACCTTTGCGCATCGCCTCCTTTATCGCTTTCAGACAGGCGTTCCACCACTCCCTCGGATCGGCCTCGGCCCATCCGGGGCGGGGGTGGATCAGCTCGATCTCGACCCTCGACCCGGCCCTTATCCTCCCCTCCCGGGAGATGAGGAAGGATTTACAGGCGGTGGTGCTGAGGTCGATGACGAGGAACACATCAACCTCCCCTCAGCTTCGCCCCTGTCCTCTCCTCAAGCAGCCTCACGATCTTCGATATCTCCTCCTCCACCTCCTCGTCCTTCAGCGTCCTTTCGGGGGAGACGAACTCGATCGAGTAGGCGAGGCTCTTCTTGCCCTGGGGTATTCTCTCGCCCGTGTAGACGTCAAATAACTTGACCGAGCTTATGAGCGGGCTGGCGGTTCTTATGAGGTCGGAGATCGACGTCCACCAGCACCGCTATATCCCTTCTGATCTTCGGATATTGGGGTATCGGCTTGAAGGCCCTGTCGAGGTTGGCGGCCTCGACCAGCACGTCGAAATCCAGCTCGAACAGGTAAACCCTCTGGGGTATCTCCCACCTCTCCAAGACGTCCGGGTGGACCTCCCCCAGGAACCCGAGCTTCCTGCCGGCGCGGATCAGGTCGGCCGATCTGCCGGGGTGGAGGAACGGCTCGTTCGAGCGGATGAACCTGAAATCCGTTATGCCGAACCTCTCGAGCAGCTCCTCCACGATCCCCTTCACGTCGAAGAAATCCGGCTCCCTCTCCCTGTCGCACCACACCCCCGTCGACACCGACCCGCTCAGGACGCCGCCCAGCATCTCCCTCTCGATCGGCAGCCCCTGGGGGTCGTCCGGGTTGACCCAGAAGGTCCTGGCCAGCTCGAAAAGCTTCACGTCCCTGGTCTGATGTCTCACGTTCCGGGCGACGTTCTCTATCAGGCTGGGGACGAGGGTGGTCCTCATGACGGATTGCTCCTCGCTGAGGGGGTTGCGCAGCTTTATCGTCCTCCTGCGCGGGTCGTCCTCGCCCAGGCCCAGCATGTCGAACCACTTCGGGTTGTAGAAGGAGAAGTTTATCGCCTCGCTCAGCCCGGCGCCCGTCATCACATCCCTGGCGATCTCCCTCAACCTCTCCCTGAGGTTTATCTCCGGCTCCGGGACCTCCCCTTTGGGGAGCGAGGCGGGGATCCTGTCGTAGCCGTATATCCGGGCGACCTCCTCGATCAGGTCGACCTCCCTGGTCACGTCGGGCCTGAAGGTGGGGACATCAACGGTCATCGTCCCGTCCGGGTTGTGCTCCACGCCGAACCCCAGCCTTCTGAAGATCCCCTCCATCTCCGACGGCTCTATCTCCGTTCCGAGCAGGAAGTTGCACCTTTCGGGCCGGAACCTTATCCTCGCCCTTTCGATCTTTTCGGGGTAGGCGTCGAACATCCCCTTGCAGATCGTCCCGCCGGCGAGCATCTGGATGAGCTGGGCCGCCCTGGCGCTTGCGAGGGCCGCCCCCTCGACGTCGGCCCCCCTCTCGAACCTGTAGGACGCCTCCGTCGTCAGGCCCAGCGCTTTGGAGGTTCTGCGGATGCTTATCGGGTTGAAGTATGCGCTTTCAAGCAGCACGTTGACCGTCCCCTCGGTCACCTCCGTCTCCTCGCCGCCTATGATCCCGGCGATGGCGACCGCTTTCTCAGGGTCGGCTATGACGAGCATATCTCCCCTCAGCTCCCTTTCGACCCCGTCGAGGGTGACGATCCTCTCCCCGTCGCGCGCCCTGCGGACGATTATCCTCCCCTCGGCCAGCTTATCGTAATCGAAGGCGTGGAGCGGGTGTCCCAGCTCCATGAGCACGTAGTTCGTCACGTCGACCACGTTGTTTATCGGCCTCAATCCCACCGCCTCAAGCCTCCTCTTCATCCAGTAGGGGGACGGCCCGACTTTGACCCCGAGGATCACCCTGGCCGTGTATCTGGGGCAGAGGTCGGGCGCCTCTATCGTCACGGAGGTCATCTCCTCCACAGGGGTTTCGCCCTCCTCGAAGCTTATCTTCAGGGGCTTGAGCTGGTTTCCGGTTATGGCCGATATCTCCCTCGCCACCCCGTAAACCCCGAGGCAGTCCGGCCTGTTGGGGGTCAGGTCGAGGTCGAGCACGACGATCGGCAGGTCGAGGGCCTCTGTCAGGGGTTTCCCGACCTCCAGATCCTCGGGCAGCTCCATCAGCCCCGCCGCCTCCTCCGACAGCCCCAGCTCTTTCTCCGAGCATAGCATCCCCTGTGATTCGACCCCTCTGATCGTCGCAACCCCTACGGTCATGCCGATGGGCAGCTTCGAGCCCGGGAGGGCCACCGGGGCAAGCATCCCCTCCCTCACGTTCGGCGCGCCGCAGACGATCCTCAAAACCTCCCCGCCGACGTCCACGGAGCAGAGCCTGAGCCTGTCGGCGTTCGGGTGTCTCTCCACCTTCAACACCCTGCCCACGACGACCCTCTCG
>QNBQ01000377.1 GCA_003645735.1 Candidatus Poribacteria bacterium | reverse complement strand
TGAAGTGGCACCCGGGGAGAAGGAGGATATGGGTCAGCTCCTTAAGGACGGGTCAGGCCGGGGATATGGATCTCGACGTCGCCTACACGATATACCTTTACCTGACGGGCAAGAGGAAGCTCAAGGGGAGGGACATGAGCGAGGTGACGATGATCTACGGCTACGGCGGTAAGGTCGTCTTCATCGCCCAGGACAGGTGGGGCGAGACGGTCGACGTGGTGTGGGGGCCGTTCAGGTGGATAGACGACCTGGCCATCTCGGGCGATCTGCTCTACCTGCTGGCCGAATCCAGAGCGCTGTTCGTCATCGACATCCCGAGCTGGACGGTCATCTCCCGCCTGAATCTCCCCGGCAAGTTCAAGATGATACGCGTCGGCGAGGGCAAAGCGGTTGTGTATTGAAGGGCGGGCTGGCCGCCGTCCTCAGGGTGGGGATAAGCGAGCTCCGGGAGAACGTATATCTCGCCAAGCTGGTGATAGGGAGGGATGGGTTGACGAAGGAGATAGACGCCCGCCCCAGCGACGCCGTCGCCCTCGCCCTTCGATTGAACCCCCCGATCTTCGTATCCGAAGAGCTGCTCCAAAGTGCAGATGAGGGGGGTCAAGGGTGTTGAGATGAGCTGTCCCAAGTGCGGGAAGGAGCTGTCCTCGTTCGCCCCTCCGGAGGGCCACAAATTCGATTTCGATCTCCTCCTCGTGTGCAAGAGCTGTGGGAGGGCCTTCACGCTTAAGGGGGAGAGGTTGAGGGAGGTTCAGGTGAAGAAGATGTCGCGCATCCAGCAAGTTGAACTCGACCCCCGGCCTGCCCCCTTCGCCCCGCGTGACGCGCAAAAGGAGGTTTCAGCGCCGTGAAACCAGCCGTCGCCCTGGGAATCGATCCAAAGCCTGACCCCGCGCCCTCCCCTCAGGTCGAAGGCGAAAAGCAGAGTCAGTTCAGGTAGAATTCATCGCCGTCCTCCCCGATCAACCGATCCTATCCGCCCAGCTCGATCTCCCCGTCGATCGAGACAGACCGCTCCATGCGCTCGGGTCGGACAGGATAAAGCGGCAGCGGGTCGTCTCCGTCTCTTAAGCCGTCGGTGTCGGACGGATCGGTTCCGAGCTTTGCCTCAGTTATGGGGAGATCGGGGAACTCCTCGGGGGGATAGACGTCGGCGTAGGTGACGACGCGGTAGATGACGACGAGTATCCTGAGGTTGAGATACCGAACCCGGCCGCCCGAGGCGGCGTCCGCTTCCCCTGCTAACGCCGCCAAAAACAGGAGAAGCCAAGCGAGGATCGCGGCCCGAAACCCCATGTCTTAACCCCCAGGCGGGGTATTTTATCACATCGGCCGCCTTGGAATCAAAGCGATGTTCCCCCTTGACTTCCCGCCCCTCCATGGAATAAGATTCCGAAGTGGATAACCTCAAAGGGAGGTTCGGAGTTGAGGGACAGGTTGGAGGAAGCGATAAAGCTGGCCAAGGGAAAGGCCGATTACGCCGAGGTGAGGTTTGAGGAGGCGGAGTCGACGGACATCTCCTTCAGGGGGAAGGAGATCGATCGGATATCGAGGTCGAAAAGCAGGGGAGGGATAGTCAGGGTCATGATAAGGGGCGGGTGGGGTATGGCCGTCTTCAACGACCCGGACGAGCTGAAGGAGGCCGTGGAGAGGGCATGTGAGAACGCGGCGCTGGTCGGCAAGGAGAGAAGCGTCCTCGCCGAGGTGGAGCCGGTGGAGGACGTTATAGTCGCCGATTTTTCGCCCCCCAAGATCGATTTCCGATCGGTCGAGCTGGCCGAAAAGGTGAAGCTAGTTTCGGAATACAACGAGATCATCCTGAGGTATCACGGGAAGATCGAGACCACCTCGGTCAGCTACGGGGACAGGTTCAGAAAGGTGTGGTTCATGAACTCGGAGGGGACATACATCGAGGACGAGCGGCCGACGATCTTCCTCTACATGACCGCCATAGCCCGGGACGGGGATAACGTCCAGAGGGGTTTCGAGAGCGTCGCGTCCCATGAGGGGTTCGAGACGGTTCAAAACCAAGAGGCGAAGGCCGAAAAGGCGGCGAGGATAGCCGTTCAGCTCCTCTCCGCCCCGCCCGTAAGGGGAGGGATATACACGGTCGTGCTCAACCCAAAGCTGGCGGGCGTCTTCGCCCACGAGGCGTTCGGACATTTGAGCGAGGCCGACTTCCTCTATGAAAACCCCCGCTTGAGGGAGACCTTCAGCATAGGGAAGCGGTTCGGGGTCGAGGAGCTGTCGATCGCCGACGACGGATCGATCCCCGGCCTATACGGGTCGTGCAAATACGATGACGAGGGGGTCAAAACGAGGAAAACCTACCTGATCAAGGAGGGCGTGTTGGTCGGCAGGTTGCACTCCCGCGAGACAGCGGCCAAGATGGGGGAGGAGGTGACGGGCAACGCGAGGGCGCTCGGATACACGCACGAGCCTATCGTCAGGATGACCAACACATACATCGAGCCGCGCAATGCGAGCTTCGAGGATATGATCGCCGACATCAAGCTGGGCCTTTACGCCGTGGACATGATCGGCGGCCAGACGATGACCGAGATGTTCACCTTCAGCGCCGCCTACGGCTACATGATAAGGGACGGGAAGGTGGCCGAGATGGTGAGGGACGTGGTTTTGACCGGAAACGTCTTCGAAACCCTTAAAAACATCGACATGATAGGGAACGATCTGGAGTGGTCGCACGGCCATTGCGGCAAGGGGGCTCAACAGGGGCTGCCCACCGGAACGGGAAGCCCCCACATAAGGATAAGAAACGTCGTGGTGGGAGGTAGGAGATGAGGGAGAAGCTGGCCGATATAGCCCATCAGATCTTGGAGAAGCTCCCCCCAAAGGTGAGCGGGGCGAGCGTGACGGTCGCCCTGACCGATTCGACGCCCGTCAACTTCGAACACGATAAGCTCAAGTCGATAAAAAGCTCCAAAACCCTCAGCCTGAGCCTCAAAGTCATAGTCGACGGGAAGCTGGGCCGCGCGAGCGTCACATCGCCGCAGGACATCGACGCATTGATCGAAAACGCTGTCTCGTCCGCCGCCTTCGGAAGGGAGGTGAAGTTCGATTTCCCCTCTCCCTCTGAGCTCCCCCAGGTGAAGCTGTTCGACGAGGAGGTGGAGAGGATCGAGACGGCCGGGATGGTGGATATGTGTCGGGAGATGATCGAGATCCTGAAGGGCTACAGGTCGGAGATCGTGTCCTACGCATCGGCCTCGAAAAGCGTGACCTACCTCCACATGGCCAACACCAACGGCCTGGACTATGGGGATGC
>QNBQ01000376.1 GCA_003645735.1 Candidatus Poribacteria bacterium | reverse complement strand
CAGGTGAAGGCCTTCTGGGCTGCGATGAGAAAATGGATGTAGTCAAGCTCATCGCACTTTGGTGGGTTCATCCCTTTCCCCTCCCATTGAAAAATCTCCTCGTATGATCATAAGCAGAAAGGGGGGCGCTGTCAACTGCGTAACTCCTAACCGGATTTGTTTCAAAGCTCGGCTTATTCCTGCGGGCTCAACGGTGAGGGGGGCGAACGGAAAGCTGAGCTATCTGGTTATCCTATCGTTTCCGCCTCCTCACGGTTCAGATGCCTTCCTCGCTTCCCCCTCGCTGGGAAACCACCCCTCTCTAACCAGCGCCTCTAACTCCTCCCGTTAATCAATGGAATCCCCGATAGAGCGCTGAATCTTAGCCTAAATATTTCCCACAAAGAGGGCAATTATCTGGTATCTCCCAAGAGTTCGTTACAAATAGACCCTTGCATCGTTCACACATCAAGAGCACGGGAGGAGGAGCTAAATGGGAAGGTGAATTCCTCAACCCCTCCTCGAATATCCTATCAAAGCTGTTCCTCAGCTTACCGGATGCCTCAGAGAAGTTAAAAATCGAGTTGATGACGAGAAGAGGGGAAATCCCCCCGCTTCCCTCCGCCATCTTAGGCTCCACCTCGCCCCATCCCATCACCAGAACTCCTATCCCCTCTTCTCTCACCACATCTCCCAGCCTTCTCTCACCTCGCCATTTCAGCCCTAGAATCCTCTTATATAGCTTTTCGAAATCGAAATAGGAGGCTCTTACCCAGTCCCATCCCTCGGCCCCCTCAACAGGAGGCTTAGAGGCGAAATAGACGAGCCATATGAGGTGAAACCCCATCCGCTTGAGCCCTAGCGCTTGATCCAGGCCGATTTTATGCAGAGGCAAGCTCTGAGCATCGGATGGCTCTGTAGGGAACCTCAAAAACTTCGCTTCGATACCGATAAGCCACCCTTTCCTTCCACAGGAGTATTCGAAGATCAAATCAACATCGCCGGGAGTCCCTTTCCAGCCTTCTATCAACATGTCCGAGGACAGGTTTAGAGCGATCCGAAGCTTAGGTGATAAGGGGAGATTAAGCTTTCGGAGGAGAGCTTCGAGAGCTATCGGATGCCTGATGACCTTCCTTATGAGGCTTTTCTCGCTTATGTCTATCAACCTGCTCATAAGCTACTCCACTGCATCCTTTTAAATTTGTCCTTGTGTCTCTTGATCAGCTCCTCGATTCTCCCCTTTCTGCGCTTAAGGAAGCTCTTAAGGTTCTCGATATCATTGGATGAGAGGGGATGATCCTCGCTATTGGCGTAGCGGCATCCTTCCTCGACGATCTCGTCTATAATATCGGGCCTCAAGCTCTTTATCCTTTCTATCCACTTTGGGAAGAAAGCGTCTGTCTCTATATGCTCAAGCAAACAATGGTCAGGACACTTCCCATCCCCGAGGATGCCGAGCTCATTCTCTAACAACCTTAGTCTTTCGCTTACCCCTCTTTCATAACCGAGCAGCGCATGGCTATGGTCGAAGATCACGACCTCTCCTATGTGAGGGTCAAGCCAGAGATCTTTCTCTTTGCGGTCGTTGTTCGCGATGAATATGTCGAAAACCAAGATTCCCGACGCTATATCCCCACCGTCAAGTTTCACAATCTCAGAGGGATCAACAGCTTTAAGGGGAGGCTCATCTATCAGCATAGATACGAAATACCATCTCCCTTCATACCTGGTGACGCAGAAGGGCGGGACGGTCAGACCGATGAGATTAGCCAGCATCGCACATATATACTCGTTTGGAACCGTAAACGGGCTTCCCACTTCCTCATGTCTGTTGGCCTTGCCGATACCGGTCACTACGAATATGTGGTCATTGGCCTCCTTACGGCCAAACTTATGTATCCTCAACGTTCTAGACGCGGCTTTAAACAAGGAACTCACCTCCCAATCTTGGCTTGTCTTTGCTTTTCAAAACATAACCCACTAGGGAGGATACATATTCATAAGCACGCTCCCTTAGGGAATTGGAAGGTTAAGCTGCGGATTGATTATATCCCGGACCGCCTTCCACTTCCTCCGGACCATTTCGGGAAGCGTCCCTCGCCTTTCATACCATTCCCTGATAAACCTTCGTGTCTTCTCATCGCTCGGATATCCGCTTCCGAAATCCCCATATCTCCTTTGTAGATCATCGATTATCCTGTCCCTCTCAACTTTCGCCACGATGGAAGCTGCCCCCACGACCGGGTATTTCACATCGGCCTCGTTCTCGCCCACGAGCTTCGCCGTCGTATTTGAAATGAGATGGCTGAGATACCTGCAGTAATTCCTCACCCCCCTCGGATGCGTTGGCACGTCGAAGTAAGCCACGTCAGGCCTCAGCTCGGATATGATGCTGGAGGTAACCCTCAGCTCTATGTAGTTGAGGTTCGCCTCATCTATCTCACACGGCTGTATCACGCACACCTTCACCTTCAACGCTATGGAGTTTATCTTCGAAAACATCTCCTCGCGCTCTTTTGAGGTAAACCTTTTCGAATCCAAAACGCCGAGCTCGCCGAGCAGCTCCATCCCTTTCTCATCGACCATCACGCCAGCTATGACGAGGGGCCCTATAACACAGCCCCTTCCCGCTTCATCTATTCCCAGAATTTTCATTTGCACCTTCGCTCAACGAAGAGTTTGCCGAGCTTTGTGAGCCTGTATTCCTTAGGGCTTCCCCTCATCTCGATCAAGCCCGATATGTAAAACACCCGCCTGGTCATGAAAGGGGAAATGCTTTTGGGAAGCTCTCCCTCGTTCGTTCTCACACCTTCCCTTCTGCACTGAGCCAGCCACTCATCGGAGCTCACCCACTCCCTCTTCCCTCCCGCCGCGTTATAGAGCGCTTTGAGGTAGGATTTATGTCTGTCGGTGAGCAGCTCGTGACCCTCCACCTCGGATGAAAGCCTCTCAATCACCACATCTGTGAGCGTTTCAATGTTCAGCTTCTTCCCTTTTTGAAGAGCTGCCTCGAGCTTTTCAGGCGTTATCGTCATCCCCTCCTCATGGTATTCCCACTCATCGAGCATCAGCCTCAACCCCTTTGTATCCGGCTCGTCTTCCTCGCTCATCGGTGGGACCTCTCCTTCCGAACGTCTTCTTTCCGGATCTATCAGTAGATCGGCCAGTATGAACCTGTTGAGGCGGATCCTTTTTGAGAGGGATACGAGCTCCTCCCATATCCGGGCTTGAGATACTACAGGCTCCTCCCGAGTTTCCTGGGGGAACCTCAAGGTCACTATCCCGAGCTTTAGAACATCCGCCGGCTCTTCCT
>QNBQ01000375.1 GCA_003645735.1 Candidatus Poribacteria bacterium | reverse complement strand
TGGGGCCGACCAGGGCGACTATATCCCCGGCGTAGGCCTCGTTTATGTTCTGGTATTTGTTGGCGTGGACGCGGAGGATGCGCATCACCCTCTCCTTCCTCTTCCTGCCCGGGTTGTAAACGACCTGCCCCCGCTTGAGCGTCCCGGAGTAGATCCGCACGTATACCAGCCTGTCGACGTTCGGATCGGTCATGACCTTAAACACCAGCGCCGCCAGAGGCTCGTCGTCGGAAGCCTTCCTCGTTTCGATCTCCCCTGTCTCAGGATGCTCGCCCTCGACGGGGGGGATGTCCACGGGCGAGGGGAGGAAGTCGACGACGGCGTCCAGGATCGGCTGAACGCCGATGTTTCTGAGGGCCGCGCCGCACAGGACGGGAACCCCGCGGTTCGAGATCGTCATCTCCCTCAAAACTCTCTTTATCTCCTCCTCGCTTATCTCCTCCCCCTCCAGGTATTTCTCCATCAGAACCTCGTCCTCGCTCGCCACCTCCTCCAGCAGCTTCTCCCTGTATTCCTCCGCCAGCTCCCTCAGCTCCTCAGGTATCTCCTCGTAGACGTATGTTTGGCCCAGATCTTCAGCGTTCCACCTGACCGCCTTCATCTTTATCAGGTCTACAACGCCCGAAAACTCGTTCTCGGCGCCTATGGGGATCTGGATCGGTATCGGCTTGGCCTGCAGTTTCTCCACCATCATGTCCAGCACCCTGAAGAAATCGGCGCCTATCCTGTCCATTTTGTTCACGAACGCGATCCTGGGGACGTTGTATCTGTCGGCCTGGTGCCAGACGGTCTCCGACTGAGGCTCAACCCCTCCCACGGCGCAGAAGACCACCACGACCCCGTCCAGAACCCTGAGGCATCTCTCGACCTCGGCGGTGAAATCGACGTGTCCCGGCGTGTCGATGATGTTTATACAATGATCGCGCCAGTAGCAGGTTGTAGCGGCCGATGTTATCGTTATGCCGCGCTCCTTCTCCTGCTGCATCCAGTCCATATCGGCCGTCCCCTCGTCGACCTCCCCCAGCTTATGCTTCTTGCCGGTGTAGAAGAGGATCCTCTCGGTGGTGGTCGTCTTGCCGGCGTCGATGTGGGCCGCTATGCCGATGTTCCTCACCCTTTCTATCGGAAACTGCCTGGGCATGGCTCATCCCCTCCGTCTGAGCCTGGCGCAGAAGAAGCCGTCTATCTCGTGCAGATGAGGGTATGACTTGAAAAACCCCTCCGGCGTGACCATCTCCCGGGCGGGAGGGGGCAGGAAACGGGTGACGTCCTCAACCTCGAACCCCTTGACCTCCCCCAGGAATTTCTCGATCACATCTTCGTTCTCCTCCGGCTCCAGGCTGCAGGTGCTGTAGACCAGCACGCCCCCTCTCCTGACGTATTGGGATGAGGCGATCAGGAGCTTGAGCTGAAGCTCGGCGAACCTCCCTATCTCCTCCTCCGATTTGTTCCACTTCAGGTCGGGATGGCGCCTGATGACGCCGGTGTTGGAGCAGGGGGCGTCGACGAGGACCCTGTCGGCCCGACCTATAAGCTCCTTGATCGGCTCGGTCGCGTCGTGCTCCCTCAGCTGGACGTCCATTATCCCCAGCCTGACGCAGTTCTCCCGGACCAGCTTCAGCTTCTCCTTGGAGAGGTCTATAGCGACGATCTTGGCCAGGTTCTGGGCCATCTGGCCTATGTGGGTGGTTTTGCCGCCGGGGGCCGCGCAGACGTCGACGATCAGCTCGTCGACATCGGGCGAGAGGACGTGAACGACCAGCATCGACGCCTCGTCCTGGACGAAGAACCACCCCTTCTTGAAGGAGGAGAGCCTCTCGAAGACGGGGAAATCCTCCAACACGACCGCCTCAGGCGCGTATCTGCCGGGTTTGGCCTTAACCCCCTCCCTCTCGAGATCCTCTATCAGCTGCTCCCTCGTGCACCTCAGGGTGTTCGCCCTCAGGACGAGGGGAGGGATGCGGTTGTTGGCCTCACACAGCTTCAACGCCCCCTCAGCCCCGAACCTCTCGACCCACCGCCTCACCATCCCCTCCGGATGGGATTGGACGACCGAGATATGCTTCACCGGATCCTCTTCGAGCTTCGGGAACTTAATCTTCTCCCTTTCCCTCTGGTATCTCCTGAGCACGGCGTTCGTCAGACGGGCCATCGTGTCGACCAGGTAAGGCTCCCTTTTGAACAGTTTTTTAACGAGCTCGACCGTCTCGTGCACGGCGGCGTAGTCGGGGACGGAGTTCATGTGATCCATCTGGTAGATCCCCAGCCTCAGCGCGTTGCGAACCCTCAGGTCGAGCTTGTGGGGCTTCTCCAGGAAGGAGTCGATGATCCAATCGATCTTGCCCATCCACCTGAGCGTCCCGTAGACGAGCTCCGCCAGGAAGGCCCTCTCGGAGTGGGTCAGCCTGTGGGCGAAATACATCGACTCGATGATCGCCTTGGGATCCTCCCTCCTGCCGAGCGATCTCCTTATGGCCCTGTAGGCCAGCAGCCTGAGATCCTTCTCCTTCATACCATCCCCGGGGAATTACTGTGAGGAGAGCTTCCTGGCGATCGCCTTCGCGAACTCCTTGGCGGCCGATGGGCCGTTGGCGGTTATTATGTTGCCGTCCACCTCGACGTCGGCGCCGGTGTAGATGGCCCCCTTCTCGACGATCCTCCCGCTTTCGGAGGGCCAGACCGTCGCCCTCCTGCCCTCTAACACCCCTGCGTTGGCGAGCGTGACCGGGGCGATACAAATCGCTGCAACCACCTTTCCCAATTCGACCGCCTTCCTGGCGATCTCATGCGCCTTGGGGTTCTCCCAGTATTCGCTCGCCCCCACCCCTCCCACGAAGATCACGGCGTCGAACTCGGAGACGTCGACGTCGTCTATCAACAGATCGGGTTTGACCGTTCCCCCCTTCATCCCCTTTGCGATCTGAAGCGATGAGGAGGCGACCAACACCTCGGCGCCCTGCCCCTCGAGGATCGACCTCGGCTCGAACAGCTCCTCGTCCCTGAAATCCCGATGCGCTATGATCATGACGATCCTTTTGCCCGAAAGATCGGGGAGGGGCTCCTCGGCCTGCTTGGAGCAGGAGATGAGGAGGATCGACAGGATCGATGTGAAGATCAAAACAGATTTGAAGCTCATGTGGCCTCACCTTCCAATTTGGAGTTGATGTAATCGGCCAAAGCTTTTTGATCCTCTTCTTGGAAGGAAAGCCAGATAAGCTCGATGCCCACCTCGTATCTCTCCCCCCTCTTCCTGCACCAGACCACCCTCCCGGGCGGCGTGACCGGGTGGTCCACTC
>QNBQ01000374.1 GCA_003645735.1 Candidatus Poribacteria bacterium | reverse complement strand
GATCTCAAACGCGCCCGTCTTCTGGCCCTCTATCCGGTTGGGGTTTATCGAGTTGACGAGGGTTATGGGGTATTTGGAGGTGATCGCTCGGACGAGCTCCAGCGCGTCGTCGAAGTTCCCCTCGACCGCTATGACTTTGGCGCCGTGCATCAGCGCCTGGGCCAGCTTCCCCATCGCTATGGCTCCTTTTGGGATGAGGACGATCGCCTCGATCCCGGCCCTCGCCGCGTAGGCCGCCGCCGAGGCGGAGGTGTTGCCGGTGGAGGCGCACATCACCGCCTTCGCCCCTTCCTCCACCGCCTTTGAGACGGCCACCGTCATCCCCCGATCCTTGAACGATCCCGTCGGGTTGGCCCCCTCATACTTCAGGTAGAGCTTTATCCCGACCCCTATCTCCTTGACGAGGTTGCGCGCCTCCAGAAGCGGGGTGTTGCCCTCGTGAAGGGTTATCACGGGGGTTTTCTCAGTCACCGGCAGGAACTCCCTGTAAGCCTCTATCACCCCTCGCCACATCTCTAACCCCCCATCTCCTCCACCCTTATGACCATCGTCTTGGCCCTGACCACGTCCAGCTTGTCGATCTCCTCTACCGCCCTCCTCATGGCGCTCTCACGCGCCCTGTGGGTCATCATCACCAGGTAGACCGACTCCTCATCATACTGCTCCTTCTGGATGACCGACGCGATGCTTATGTTGTGCCTTCCCAGGATGCCCGAGATCTTCGCCAGGACGCCAGGCCGGTCCACCACGATGTATCTCACGTAATATCTGCTTTCACACTCATCTATCGGCATCACCTCCAGGTAGGGCGCCTCGGGCTTCCAACAGGGGGGTATGTATGGGGGCGCCTTTGAGACGATCCTACGGGCTATGTCTATCAGATCGGCCGTCACGGCGCTGGCGGTCGGCATCTGGCCCGCCCCCTGGCCGTAGAACATCGTCGGGCCGACGGCATCTCCCACAACGTATATGCCGTTGAACACCCCCCTGACGTTGGCCAGGGTGCTCTTCTCGGGGAGCATCGTCGGGTGAACCCTCACCTCGGCCTTCCCGTCGTGGAACTTCGATATGGCCAGAAGCTTTATCACATACCCCAGCTCCCTGGCGTATTGGATATCCTTCGGCGTTATCCTCGTTATCCCCTCGACGTATACCTTTTCCAGCTCTACCTTCCCGCCGTAGGCGAGGGCGGAGAGGATGGCGATCTTGTGGGCGGTGTCATGCCCTTCGACGTCGAAGGTGGGGTCGGCCTCGGCGTATCCGTTTTTCTGGGCCTCCCTCAGCGCCTCCTCGAAATCGGCCCCCTCCTCCGTCATCTTGGTGAGGATGAAGTTCGCCGTGCCGTTTATGATGCCGTAGATCTCCCTGATCCCGTTGGCTATAAGCCCCTCGCGAAGCGATTTTATGATCGGTATCCCCCCTCCGACGCTCCCCTCAAAATAGACGTTCACACCGAACTTATGGGCCTCGGCGAAGATCTCCTCCGCGTGGTGGGCAAGCAGCGCCTTGTTGGCCGTCACGACGTGTTTGCCGTTGCGGATCGCCTTTAGGATGAAGCTTTTGGCCGGCTCGATGCCACCTATGAGCTCGACGACTATCTGGATGTCGGGGTCGTCCAGCACCTCATTTGCATCGGTGGTGAGGATCGACCTGTCGACCCTCACCCCCCTGGGGGTTGTGATGTCCAAATCGGCTATCCTGGCCAGCCGGAGCGTTATCCCCGTTCGCTGCGCCAACATCTCAGCCCTTTCGGTCAGTATCCTCGAAACGCCTGTTCCGACCGTTCCCCAACCTATGAGGCCGACGTTTATGACCTGGCTCACCTCAGACCTCCTTCGAAGGGTTTATCGCAAGCGGAGGGGAGGGTCTTCCACAGGGGGGCCTGGAGGTGGAGGCTCGACTGTTCAACAGGTCGATTTTGCCGCATGAGAACATGCCTTCAACGGAGGTAGGACGGCCAGGGCATATAACAAAATTGGTCGGGGCGACTGGATTTGAACCAGCGACCACTTGCACCCCAAGCAAGTGCGCTCCCAGGCTGCGCCACGCCCCGACCGGTCGTAAATTAATATTAGCATTCCGCGCAGGTTGTGTCAAGGCTGAGGCCCGTAACCCGCTCCTTCAGCGGCAAACCGACGCCCTCTTGAGGGGCGCCGATTGACAACGGTCGAGAGATTATGCTAAAATTCTGAAATCAAAAGCCCCGGAGGTCGATCCCCATGGGTTCGAAGTTTGAGGGGACGAAGTTCGAAAAGGAAGGGCTTTCCTTCGACGACGTCCTCCTCATCCCGGCCGAGTCGGACGTCCTTCCCAATGAGGTGGACACCTCTACCCGCTTGACCAGGAACATAAGGCTGAACATCCCGATCTGCAGCGCCGCGATGGACACCGTCACCGAGTCCAGGCTGGCGATCGCCCTGGCCCGAGAGGGAGGGATAGGCATAATCCACAGGAACTGCCCGCTTGAATATCAGGTCAGTGAGGTGGACAAAGTTAAGAGATCGGAGAGCGGGATGATCACCAACCCGATAACCCTTCCCCCCACCGCCACGGTCGCCGAGGCCCTTGAGCTGATGAGGAAGTATAAGATCTCCGGCATACCGATAACCGAGTCGGGCAAGCCGGGCAGCAAGCTGCTCGGGATAATCACCAACAGGGACGTCCGCTTCCTCGACAGGACCGACCAGCCCGTAAGCGAGGTGATGACGAAGGAGCGGCTGATAACCGCCAGGGAGGGGGTGACGCTGGAGGAGGCGAAGCGGATACTCCACATGAACAGGATCGAGAAGCTGCCGGTGGTCGACGAGAACTTCAACCTCAAGGGGCTGATAACGATCAAGGACATCGACAAGCTGATGAAGTATCCAAACGCCTGCAAGGATGAGAAGGGGAGGCTGAGGGTCGGAGCGGCCATAGGGGCTTCGGCCAACCTGGAGGAGGTGGCGGCGCTGGTGGAGGCCGGGGTGGACGTGTTGGTGATCGACACGGCCCACGGCCACTCCAAGCGGGTCATCAAGGCGACCGAGAAGATAAAGGCCGCTTTTAGCGACGTCGATCTCATCGTCGGCAATGTCGCGACCGCCGAGGCAACCAGGGCGCTCATAGAGGCGGGGGCGGACGCCGTCAAAGTGGGCGTCGGCCCCGGGTCGATCTGCACCACGAGGGTCGTGGCCGGGGTGGGAGTGCCCCAGATCACGGCGATATACGAGTGCGCCGAAGAGGCGGATAAATACGACGTGCCGATCATAGCGGACGGCGGGATAAGATACTCCGGCGACATAGTTAAGGCGATAGCCGCCGG
>QNBQ01000373.1 GCA_003645735.1 Candidatus Poribacteria bacterium | reverse complement strand
GACAGGGAGGGGTTGGAGGTGAGCATGAAGTGATGGGGGTTGAAACCGGTTCCCAAAAGGTGGTAAAATTTACCTGCAGACCACCCTTAAGGAGGTAAGCTATGAGATATAGCTTAATGATTCTCTTCCTTCTGCTGTCAGCCCCCGTCATATGGGGCGAGGATAAGCCGTTCGTTAACGAAACGTTCGAAAAGTATGCCGAAGGACAGGAGCCGGAGGGCTGGGATGTGGTTAAGACCGGGAACGCTGAGGTAAAGGTGGTCACCTTTGAGGGGAGCAAGCGGCTTTACGTGAAGATGGTTCCGAACCAGGTGGCGGGCATCTCCAAGCAGATCGATCCGATCGAAAAGGGGAAGTTCACGGTCGAATACGACCTCTACATCAAATCCCTGAAGAACGCTCTTTTCGAGTTCCTTTACATCATGAGCACCGCCACAGCTTCGGGCAACCCGGGCGGGGGTAACTTCAACGGGGTGTGCGTGGCGATGAACAAATTAGGGGTGCTCGGATATAACAACGGCGGCACTTGGATGGACGGGCCGGATGTCAAGGAGGGAAGGTGGTATCACTTCAGGTATGTGATAGACATGGACAAGAAGGAGTGGGAGCTGTATCTGGACGATAAGGCGGTGGACAAGGGGATAAAGTTCAGGGGGGATATTCAGGGGAAGTTGGATCTGGTCTACGTGGCGAACGTGTGGGGAGCTGGCACGCCCGACTGTGAGCTTTACTTCGACAACATCAGGGTTTACCCCGGCACCGAGTGGAAGTGGACGCCGGTCGAAGCAAGAGATAACCTCCCCACCCTATGGGGTGAGATAAAGGCCAGCCCGAGGTGAAGCTTTGGGAGGGGGCGAAGCCGTCCCCTCCCCCCTCCATTTCCCGTTCATCCCGATGAGGGGGTTCGATCCGGTTAAAATCGAGCTTTACAGGAACATCTTCTCCTCGATAGCCGAGGAGATGGGCGCCGCCCTCCAGAGGAGCTCCTTTTCGCCCAACATAAAGGAGAGGAGGGACTTCTCCTGCGCTGTGTTCGACGCGGAGGGCAACATGATCGAGCAGGCGGCTCACATCCCCGTTCATCTGGGATCGATGCCCCTCTCGGTCAAATCGGCCATCGAGGAGGTCAACCGGCTCGAACCGGGCGACGTGGTGATCCTGAACGACCCGTTTAAGGGCGGAACCCATCTCCCGGACATAACCCTGGTCAAGCCCGTCTTTAAAGGAGATAAGCTCCTCTTCCTCGTCGCCAACAGGGCTCATCACGCCGATGTGGGCGGCGCATCGCCGGGGTCGATGCCCATATCGACCGATCTGATACAGGAGGGGCTGAGGATACCGCCCATGAAGCTGATGAAAAAGGGGGAGCTCAACCGCGAGCTGCTCGAGCTGATCCTCGCAAACGTCAGAACCCCCTGGGAGCGGGAGGGGGATCTGAACGCCCAGATCGCCGCCTTAAACGTCGGGGAGAGAAGGCTGCGCGAGATGATCGATCGATACGGCGACGAGCTGATCGAATACTCCTCCCACCTGCTCGATTACGCCGAGCGGATCATGCGCTCCGTCATAAGCGGGATACCCGACGGGAGGTATGAGTTTGAGGACTTCCTCGATGACGACGGGGTATCGGGCGAGCCGGTGGGGATACGCGTCGTGGTGGAGATCAAGGGGGATGAGGCCGTCGTCGACTTCACCGGCAGCTCAAAACAGGTGAGGGGGTGCGTCAACGCGACCTACGCCATAACGCTTTCCGCCGTCTTCTATGTCTTCCGGTCGCTCGCCCCGCCCTACACCCCCTCCAACTCGGGCTGCCTCAGGCCTATCAAAGTCATCGCGCCCGAGGGATCGGTCGTCAACGCTTCTTTTCCGGCGGCGGTGGCGGGGGGAAACGTCGAAACATCCCAGAGGATCGTCGACGCCGTTTTGGGCGCGCTGCTCAAGGCGATCCCCGAGAAAATCCCGGCCGCAAGCTGTGGGTCGATGAACAACGTCGCCATAGGGGGATACGACCCGTTCAGGGGGAGGCCGTTCGCCTACTACGAGACGATCGGAGGGGGTATGGGCGCCCGGCCGAGCAAGGACGGCCTGAGCGGCGTCCACACCCACATGACCAACACGATGAACACCCCCATAGAGGCCATCGAAAGCTACTACCCGATTAGGGTGAGGGGATATCGGATCAGGCGCGGCTCAGGGGGCGAGGGGAGGTTCAGAGGGGGCGATGGGATCGTGAGGGAGATCGAGGTGCTGTGCGACGCGGAGGCCACGATAATCTCCGACAGACGCAGGTTTCCGCCCTACGGGGCGATGGGGGGCAAGCCCGGGAAGCCGGGGCTGAACCTCCTCATAAGGGGCGGGTCCGTTAAGAAGCTCCCCTCCAAGACCGCCCTCCCCTTGAAAGCGGGCGACATCCTGAGGATCGAAACACCCGGCGGAGGGGGTTATGGGAGTGAAGGTGGGGGTTGATATAGGCGGGACGTTCACGGACGTCGTGGCGATCGATGAAGGCGGAATCCATGCTTACAAACTTCTCTCCACTCCGGATCGACCGGACAAGGCGGTTTTGAAGGGCGTGGAGGAGCTGCTGAGGAGGCTTGGGCGGTCTCCCTCCGAGGCCGAGATCGTCCACGGAACGACCGTCGGTCTGAACGCCCTGCTGGAGAGGAGGGGGGCCAGGACGGCGTTGGTCACCACAAAGGGCTTCGAGGACATACTGGAGATAGGCAGGCAGACCAGGCCTGAGCTTTACAACTTCTTCGTCGACAGACCTCCCCCGCTCGTCCCCCCTGAGCTGAGGTTCGGCGTCGAGGAGAGAGTTCTCCACGACGGGAGGGTTGAAAAGGAGGTGGACTCGGAGGAGGTCGAGCGGTTGGCGGATGAGCTTTTACGTCTGGGGGTCGAGTCGGTCGCCATCTGTTTCCTCTTCTCCTTCCTCAACCCCGAAAACGAGCTTAAGGTCAGGGAGATCCTCCGGGGAAAGGGTATCGAGGCGTTCGCGTCCTTCGAGATCCTCCCGGAATACAGGGAGTATGAGCGGATGAGCACGACGGTCGCCAACGCCTATGTGGCGCCCATCCTGGCGCGCTACTTGGATCGGCTGGAGGGGGAGCTGGGGAGGGTTTTCGTGATGAGCTCGGCCGGGGGCACGATCAGCTCCGGGGCGGCCAAGCGGAGGCCGATCATGACTATCCTGTCGGGACCGGTCGGGGGGGTGATAGGCGGGAGCTTCTTCGCGGGCAAGGCGGGGTTCAAGAGGGTCATAACCTTTGACATGGGCGGCACCTCGACCGACGTCTCGCTTT
>QNBQ01000372.1 GCA_003645735.1 Candidatus Poribacteria bacterium | reverse complement strand
TCGGGGAAGCGGTCATCGATTGGACCCGTCGCAGTTGAACACGAACCTCCTCGGCGCTCATCTCATAGGGGAAGGTTGAGACGATCCGGGCTATCTCCTCCGCCTTCCCGCGAACCGGCTTATCGGTTCCCCCTCCGCTCCCCATTTCAAACACCTCCTCGCTCAATTCCCTATGGGAGCGAAACGCGGAACTTAGTCCCGCCCTGGGCTTATCCCCCTTCCTCCTCCTGCTTCATCTTCCTCCTCAACATCGCCCTCTTCCGGGCAAGCTCGGCCTGTTTCAGGCCGATCCTATGCATCTCATCGGCCAGCCTTTTTATCTCCTCAGGCGATAGCTCCTCGCGACGCAGCTTCTCGGCCAGAACCTGCATCTGCCCTCCCAGCTCCGCCATCCTGCTCTCCAGCTCATCCAAGCTTAGCTCCTCCTCTTCGATCTCCTCTTCCTCGCTTTTCTCCTCGCCCCTCGATTTAAGGAAATTTTTGAAAAATTCGGATCTCAACATCTCGCCCAGCTCCCTGAACACATCTCCTCCTACGATGACGACATCGCCGTTCCCGAAGATAGGGGTGGTCTTCCTCTCCGTCTTTTCGGATTCGAAAGCACCGCTCAGGTAGCTCTTCAGCTGTTCGCTCGCCACCCCTACCTCGTCGAACGAAGCGTTCTCATCCAGTTGGGGGAAAAGCCCTGGTGACACCTCTCCCATCTCTTCCAGCCTTTTGAGAATAGCGTTATACTGCCGTATGGCTGCTCCCTTTCCCTCGTTGAGGGCACCTGTTAGACTCGCCTCATGAGCTATCTTCGATATGGACTCGAGCGCCTTGATCATTCCCTTTATCTCCCTCTCGCGGTTCATCTTTCGAACCCCCTTCTCATCAAGATATCCTTGAGGAGCTTCCTCCCCTTGAAAAGCCTCCATTTGACTGTGCTGAGGGGCAGTGAGAGGAAATCAGCGATCCTTTTGAGGGGCATCCCGTCCCAGTAATGCATCCTGATTATCAACTTGTATTCCGCCGGTAGCTCTTCCACAGCCTCGTTCAGCTCGCGGTATCTCTCCTTCCGATCCAGTATCACCGCCGGCGTCTCGGTAATCGGGGGACATCGTCTGAGAATGATCAAATCGATATCCGATCTGGGCTCCATCCTGTTCGTCTGATCGCGGTATCTCATCGCCCGGTGACGGGTGATGGCGTAGAGCCACGACCCGAACTTATCGAATTTTTCGAGCTGGGGCAGCGCTTTGAAAGCCAGGAGACATGCGTCCTGAACGACATCCTCCGCCGCCGTCTCATCCTTCAGAATCTCCCTGGCCACTTCCACCATAGCAGGGCGATACCTGGCTATCAACTCGCCGAAGGCGTCCAGGTTGCCCAAAAGCGAGGCTATCACAAGCTCGGCGTCGCTGCATTTCGACCAGCCGCTCATGGGGGAAGCCCCTCTTGGTCTCCATATTATAAGAGACGGAACGACCTCAAAAGGTTAGCGCTCGATCCCCCAATTGGACAAAGTGTTTTCAGCCAGGTTATCATAAAACGAAGGTCATGCCGCTTGATGGAGGTATGGCATGAGGGAGCTCGTGGAGAGGATATTGAGCGGCGAGGTCGAGGCCACCCTGCTCGGCATAGGGCCGATGACCGAGACGGTCATAGAGGCGGCGCTGGAGCTGGGAAGGGATGAGGGGTTCCCGGTGATATTCATCGCGAGCAGGAACCAGATAGACAGCAAAGAGTTCGGCGGCGGATATGTGATGGGGTGGGATCAGCGGGAATTCGTCGGTAGGATCACGAGGGCGGCCAAGGAGGCGGGCTTCAAAGGGCCGCTTTACATCTGCCGCGACCACGGAGGGCCGTGGCAGAGGGACGAGGAGATGAAAGGGAAGTTAAGCCCGGACGAGGCGATGGCCAGGGCCAAAAGGTCGTTCGAGGAGGACATAAAGGCCGGTTTCCACCTGCTTCACATCGATCCCACGAAAGATCCCCACATCGGCCCGCCTGTGCCCCTGAAGATCGTGATGGAGAGGACGATCGAGCTGCTGAGGTTCACCTCGAGGATAGGCGATGTGGAGTATGAGATCGGGACGGAGGAGACGAGCGGCGGGCTGACCGACCCAGAGGTCTTCGAGCGGTTCATAAGGGAGCTGCTCGGGAAGCTCGAATCGGAGGGGCTTAAAAAGCCGTGCTTCATCGTCGGCCAAACCGGCACGCTCGTGAGGATGGACGAGAACGTGGGGCGGTTCGACCCTGAGAAGGCGAGACAGCTCGCGGGAATAGCCGCCAAATACGGGATAGGGTTTAAAGAGCACAACGCGGATTACCTTCCCGAGGAGCTGCTGCGGATGCACCCCCAGCTCGGGATAACGGCGGCCAACGTCGCGCCCGAGTTCGGGGTCGCCGAGACCAAAGCCTACCTGAAGCTCGCGGATATGGAGAGGAGGGCGGCCGAGGAGGGGAGGATAAGCTCGCCGTCGGGGTTCGATGATGTCCTGATGGAAGCCGCCTTCAAGAGCGGCAGGTGGAGAAAGTGGCTCAAAGAGGAGATGAAAGGCTTATCGGACGAGGAGATCCTCTCAAACCCGGAGCTTCTGAGGAAGGTGACGGAGATATCGGGGCATTATGTGCTGTCAGATGAGGAAGTGATGGCCGCCAGACGGCGGATGTTCGATAACCTCCGATCCTCCGGGGCGCTGCCTGATCCGGAGGGATGGGTCAGGGATAGGGTGAAGGAGGCGATCATGAAATACGTTGAGGCGTTCAACCTGAAGGGGCTGGTCGAGAGAATGTGAGGGGTGAGCTGACGTGAGAGAGGAGGTTGAGAGAAGGGTGAGGATGGCCCGTAAGCTGCTCGATAAGCTCTTATCCGAGGGGTTTCCCCTCCTTTCGCTCGTGATCTTCGGCTCCACCGCCAGGGGGCGGCCCCGCAGGGAGAGCGATATCGACCTGCTGGTGATCGTGAGGGAGAAGAGGAGGGAGATGTGGAGGGTTCTAAACGAGAAAGCGATGGAGATCGAACCCCCGGAAGGCCCTTTCTTCTCCTTCATCCTCAAAACGGAGGAGGAGCTCAGGGAGAACCCGCTCATCCTCCTCGATATGACCGAGGAGAGCATCGTCCTCCACGATCCGGAGGGGGTTTTTGAGAAGTTGATCGAGGATATGAAGGGGCTGCTTAGAAGGCTGGGCTCCAGGAGGGTGTGGATAGACGAGGACACGTGGTATTGGGATCTGAAGCCCGATTGGAGGCCCGGCGAGGAGATCGAGATCAAGCTGTGAAAACGGGCCGCCGATGTGATATAATCCCCTTTCGACGG
>QNBQ01000371.1 GCA_003645735.1 Candidatus Poribacteria bacterium | reverse complement strand
CTTCAGGGCATACGTCCCCGGCGATGATCCCAGGTTCATCGATTGGAAGGCCTACGCCAGGCTGGACAGGGTTTACCTGAGGCTTTTTCTGGAGGAGAGAAGCCTAAACGTCTACCTGATGTTGGATGTCAGCGGATCGATGGGGTTCGGGAAGCTGGATTTGGGGAGAGCCGTCGCCCTATCCCTGGCCCATATAGCGCTGCTGAGCTACGATTCGGTCGTCCTGATCCCGTTTTCCGAGAGGCCCGGCCATCCGGCGAGAACGTCCGGCAGGAGGGGGATCTTCAAGCTGATGTCGATCGCGGGGATGTTCGAGCCGAGCGGGAGGACGGATCTGCGCCGCTCGCTGGCCGGCTTCCTCAACATGAGGTGGGAGCCGGGCCTCCTGATCCTGATCTCCGACCTGCTCGACCCCGCCGTCCCCGAGGCCCTGAAGATCCCGCTGCTGGGGGGGTTCGAGCTGGACGTGATACAGGTCCTGAGCGCCGAGGAGATCGACCCCAAGCCCTCGGGCGCCCTGACGTTGGTAGACGCCGAAACAGACGAGAGGAGGGAGGTCGTGCTCGACGAGGCATCTATCGAGCGATACAAACGGAGGATGGAGCGGTTCTTAAGGGGGATCGAGGAGTTCTGCGCCTCAAAAGGCGTGAGATACGCGCTGATCAGGACGGACGAGCCCGTGGAGAGAGCCGTTTTCGGGAGGTTGAGGAGGGCGGGGATAGTGATCTGACGATCTCGTAAAGCGTTATCCCGGTCGCCACGGCCACGTTGAGCGAGTCGGCCCTGCCGACCATGGGTATCCGTATCCGCTCGTCGGCCAGGCTTATGAGCTCCTCCGGCAGCCCCTCCCCCTCGCTTCCGACCATGAGGGCTAAGGGGAGCTCGTAATCGGCTTGGAAACAGAGCTTCTCGGCCGAGGGGGAGGTCGCGACAAGCTTAACCCCCTCCTCCTTCAGGCGGGAGGCGACCCTCATCGGATCGGGTTCGATCGCGATGGGCACGTTGAATATCGACCCCATGCTCGCCCTGACCGATTTGGGGTCGAACGGGTCGGTGGATCGGCCCGAGAGGATGAACCAGTCGACCCCGAACGCGTCGGCCGTCCTTATCATCGTCCCCAGGTTCCCCGGATCGCCTATCCCATGTGCCCAGAGAATGAGCGAATCATCCCCCACCTCCACATCCTCCAACCCCTTCTCCACCTTCGCCACCACAGCCGCTATCCCTTGGGGGTTCTCCTTCATGCAGATCGACTCCATCACCCTCTCGCTGACTTGGAGGCACTTTATCCCCCTCCTGCGGGCCTCCTCGACGGTCCTGAGAGCCAGCTCGCTTTTGAGCCTGTCGGGGCAGTGGAAGATGATCTCAACGGGCGCGCCCGTATCTACCGCCTCCTTAACGGGCCTTATCCCCTCGACCAAGAACTTGCCGTGGAGCTTCCTGTATTTCTTGTGGTAGAGCGATCGGGCGAGCTTCACCGCCGGGTTGCGCGTGCTGCTTATCAACATCCGCTCCACCCCCTCGGGGATTTATGATACCCTATGCCCCGCGCCGAGGCAAACCCCCGACCGCCGGGGCACCCCGAACCGGAGTGGGGGCAGGGGCTGAGGTAGAGCTGAAACCATCCATCGCGAGCTTGACTGAACCCGGAAAAGCGGGTAAAATCTTCACCGCCTCGTGAGAAACCTTCGAACGTCGAGGAGGAGGGGATGAGGTTTCCCACCTTCAGGCTTGACGGGAAAATAGCGCTCGTGACGGGCGGGGGCAGCGGGATAGGCAAGGCGTTGGCCTTGGGCTTCGCCAACGCCGGCGCCAAGGTCGCGGTGGCCGGAAGGAGGGTCGAGAGGCTGGAGGAGACCGTCGAAGAGATAGAAAAGCTGGGATCGGAGGGGATGGCCGTCAGATGTGACGTGACCCGAAAGGAGGAGGTCGAGAGGATGGTCGAAGCGGTGGTCGAGAGGTTCGGGCGGATAGATGTCCTGCTGAACGCGGCGGGCGTCAACAGGAGGATGCCGTCGGAGGAGGTTCCGGAGGAGGTCTGGGACATGATACTGGACACAAACCTCAAGGGGACCTTCCTCTGCTGTCAGGCGGTCGGAAAGGTGATGATGAGGCAGGGAGGCGGGAAGATCATAAACATCGGATCGCTGACCAGCCAGATCGGCATCGGGATGATCTCCCCCTACTCCGCTTCCAAGGGAGGTGTCCTGCTCCTGACAAGGGCGCTGGCGGTGGAGTGGGCCAGATACAACATCAACGTTAACTGCATAGGCCCCGGATACTTCAGAACGGAGATGACCCAGGCGCTGTTCGAAAACGAGGAGTGGAAGAGAAGGGCTTTGAGGAGGATACCGATGAGGAGGTTCGGGGAGCTGGATGATCTGATCGGGGCGGCCATCTTCCTGGCATCGGACGCCTCCGATTACGTCACCGGCCAGATCATCTACGTGGACGGCGGCTTCCTGGCCGGCTGGACCGGGGGGCTGATAGAGGAGTGAGGAGGGGATGATCGGATGGAGAAGATCGCCCTCGGCGGGACGGGCATAGAGGTCCCCAGGCTGGCCGTCGGCACGGGGACCAATGGATGGGCGGGGAGCTCCGATCAGACGAGGAAAGGTTTCGATTGGCTCGTCGAACACCTCAGGCTGGGATACGACCTGGGGGCGGCCTTCTGGGATCTGGCCGATCAATACGGCTCACACCCCCACGCTAAAGAAGCGCTCAAGGGGATCGACCGGTCGAGGGTCGTCATACTCACGAAGACGACGGCGATCGAATACGACGAGGCGAGATCAGCTCTTGAGAGGTTTTTGAGGGAGCTGGGGGCGGACTACATCGATATCGTGCTGCTGCACGCCAAAAGCTCGCCCGATTGGAACAGGTCGTGCAGGGGGGCGATGGACGCGCTGGCCGAGGCCAAGGAGAGGGGGCTTGTGAGGGCGGTGGGGATATCGTGTCACAGCCTCAGCGCGCTCAAGACGGCCGCCGAGGAGCAGTGGTTGGACGTGATCCTCGTCAGGCTGAACTACGCGGGGGCCAGCATGGACGCCCGCCCCGAGGAGGTCATACCGGTTCTTCGCCGGATGGTTGAAAAGGGAAAGGGCGTGCTCGCTATGAAGGTTCTCGGACGAGGCCCGCTTACGGGCGAGCCAGAGAGGGCGATTAAGTTCGTCATGGAGTTGGGCTGCGTCCACGCCATGACGATCGGCCACGAAACTCATCAACAGCTCAGGGAAAACGTCCGGACGATCGAAAGGATCGAACGGGAGGTGAGGGGATGCGGAGGATAACCGATAGGGTGTG
>QNBQ01000370.1 GCA_003645735.1 Candidatus Poribacteria bacterium | reverse complement strand
GTATAAACGCCTGCTCATCAGCGCCGCGAGGGATGTGGCCAGGATCAGGCCGATTACGGCGCCTCGGACCTTCAGGCCGAGGAGGACGAACAGGAGGACGAAGACGGCCCTCGAAACGGCATACGTCACCGATACCGCCGCCGTCCTCCCGAACCTCCGGCTCCCTTCCATCGATCCGACGTAGACGAAAAGGATGCCGGTAAAAGGTATAATGAGCGCCGCTAGCTTAAGCAAACCGGAAAGATCGGGATCCCCGAGCGAGGATGAGATCGGCTTGGACAACAGCGCCAGGGCCGCCCCGATCGCCATCGAAAACGGTATCTGAACCTTAAGCCCCGCCGTTTTTATCGGCTCAACGAGATCCGGGTTAGCAGCCGTGTATTTGGACACGGCCCGCCTGACCCCGCCCCCCAGAATCAAATAGCCGATGGATGTAAAGGCCGTTACGACGCCGAACATCCCGTATAGCCTGGGGCCTAACAGCCTTCCCAGGCAGACGTGTATGATGAAACCGCTGAGAACCCAGATGACCTTAGAGCTCATCAGGTAGAAGATGTTCCTTTTCATCTCAACCGCTCCGCTTTCTCCGGAGGAGATAACCCCTGCAGGCTCGGTCCATCAACCGTTGTTTAAAACGGAACTTCCTCATCAATATCCTCTCCGGTATAAGACCCAGGAGAAGGCTTCCGAGCCTGGTGATGGAGATCCGCTGGATCAGGAGGAAGAGGATCGGCTTGATGTAGTCCGTAACCCTCAACCCTCCCTCCGGCGGTTTTAAGCCCTTAAACCGGGGGACGGGCTGTCTCAACGCCTTGCGGATATTCATCCGGGCGAACACGGCGCGTTTCTTGTAATAGAACCCCCATTTCTGGGATCTGACGACGAGGCGTGGATCGATCTCCACCAACCTCACGGCGCCCGATCCGGCGGCCTCGCGCAACAGCTTCTCACCCCGCTCGGTCCGGGAGATCACGATGTTCCATCCATCCCTTCCCCTCAATATCTCGCCCTCAGGGCCGGTCATATCCATATTCCTCCTGAACTCGGGCAGATGGGCGTCCCCAAACGAGAGGTCGGCCAGCTCGTTGGAGAAATCCGGACACATCCCGCATCGCGGCAGCGTGAACAGCGTCTGAGCGTATAGGTAGTTTTCCAGTGGAATGTATCTCTTTTCGCCCGTTTTGGCGGTGATAAGCATCCCGCCCGGCCATCTGTTGTGGGGTTTCTCGCGATATTTCACCTTCGCCACCTCCTCCACTCTGAGACCCGCCCTTCTAATGAGATATTCGGTCATGAGCAGGCTCGGGCCGGGGCCGCAGAGGAGTCCGAGGCAGAGGACTATCCTCTCCCTTAGTTTTGGAAACAAAAGCTCGGCTTTCCTGAGGCCGTGGATATGGCACGGCAGGCCGACCAAGGCGAACCTTCCCTCATCGGCCTCCATCACCTCGCGTAGGCCGATGTTCATGGGAACCGGCAGGTATTTCGATTGGGACGCGCTTAAAACCTCTTCCGCTCCCTTAGCCACGAACACCTCAGGCTCCAGCGGGTTCCGCTCGCTCATCCTCACCACGACGGCCCCGGAGATCAGACCCCTATCGAGGGCGAACATCAGGAGCGACGATATGACCCCTCCGGACGCGCATGAGTTCCTTATCCCCTCGTCCGTGGACTGGGCCAGGAAGGTCGATTTGTAGCTCCCCATGAAGGGGTCCGCCGGGGCTTCGGGGAACAGGTGTGAGTTCAGCTCGTCGAAATCCACTTCATGACCGGGGCAGACCTCGTAACATATCCCACATCCCACACATCTGGTTTCATCCTTAACATGGAAGACAAAGCTCCCTATCGATGAGCGTTTCACGTCGATGTTTCCCTTGGGGCATAGGCTGTAGCACGTCCCGCATTGAGTGCACAGCTCCCTCTCAAACATCCCGTTTATGTTGACGATATCTCCCATTTCATCCCCTCTTCCTGATGACCTGAGCCGGCACGCCGACGGCCACGCACAGCTCGGGGATATCCCTGGTGACGACGGCCCCCGCCCCTATGACGGAGCCTTTTCCTATGGTGACCCCATCGAGTATCTTGACGCCCCCGCCGATCCACACGTCCTCCTCTATAAGGACGCCCCGCGCCGGCTGAAACGGCTGTTTTATCATCGGTATGTCGGTCCTCTCGAAGGAGTGGGCGCCGCCGCCCATGATGTAGCAGTAGGCACCTATCATGACATCCCTCCCGATCTCCACCGATGTCTTCCTGGCGGCTATGAGGCAGTTATCCCCTATGCTGACGTTGTCGCCTATCCTTATAGTTCCCCCGAACCTGCTGCGCAGGATCACGTTCGCGCCGATTATCACGTCATCCCCGATGTATATCCCCGTATCCCCCTCGCCCTTCACGTCCAGCCTACATCCGTCGGAGATGGCAACGCTGCTCCCGAGCCTGATCCTGTGGGGCGAGCAGAGTCTGATGTTGTTGCCGAACACGACGTTTGAGCCGACCTCGCCGAACAGATATTTAGCGAAACAGCGCCTCAGGTAGTATCCCAGCGCGCCCGGCATCCCGCTAAAGGGGATTATCATCACCTCGTATTTCAGCAGATGGATCAGGCCCCGTCTGCCCACCGCCATCTCCTGATATCTCCTGACCTGCGATCTCCCCCTGTCTAATATCCTCGTTTTCGATATAAGCCCCTCCGGCCCTGATCTCACGCTTCTCACCTCCCCCCTTTAAAGCCGCTCCTCACACCACCTGCGCACCTGACGGTTCATATCGAGCGCCGCCCGCCGGAGGACGTGGACCCTGCTCCTCAGCTCTCCTCGGATCGAAATCCTGTTCGACCACGCCTTTTCGATCGGATCGGTCAGGGATTCGCCGCCGGCCACGATCTCTTCAGCGCTCACACAAAACGCTTCCTGTCCCAAGCCGTCCATGAGCCTCCGCACTTTCTCCTGTCCCCTCGAATGTATCCCGACGATCGGCACGCCGGAGAGGGCCGCGAAGACCAGTCCGTGAAACCTCATGCTTATGACGAGATCCATAGAGGCGTAAACCCCGATGACCTCGCCCACGCCGATCTGTCCTCTCAACACCGCGGCCCTCTCCCTTCGCCTCATGAGATCGACTATGTCGCGGCAAACCTCATCATCCCTCGAGTTAGGGGCGTCATCCATGGGTATGAACATCACCCGGGCGTTCAGCTCCTCCGCCAGGCGATCGGCGGCCCGAGCCATGGCCTTCCTGAGCTTCGGGAAATCCCTGCGGAACGAGGCCGGGAGCAGGTTCAGCTTGAAGCGGAGCCGGGCGGGCAGG
>QNBQ01000369.1 GCA_003645735.1 Candidatus Poribacteria bacterium | reverse complement strand
GAACGCCTTCTACTGCGATGAGGGGGTTTTCTTCGTCGAACCCCAGAACGACCTCATCGCAAAATGCGAAAACGGCAAGGCGAAGCTCGGGGATCTGGTTTACATACCACACCTTTTGATCTGGTATTGAGGAGGTGAGCTTCAATGAGGTCGAGGTATCCGGATCAGATAGATAAACTAGTGGCGGCCTGGACATCCCAGGCGGAGCTTATCGATGCGGTGAGAAAGATTCAGCAAGCGATAGGCACCTCATCGGGTGGAGACGGGCTGCTAAAGTTCCCGATGGGGGCAACAGTAATAATCGCAGCGGCCAATAGCAAAAATAAAGCTGGTGCGCATTACGTGTGTGACGGAACGGATGATCAGGAGGAGATAAACGACGCGATTCAATCATTGCCCGATTCCGGCGGAACGGTGTTGTTGCTCGAAGGGGACTACTTCATCTCAGCTCCGATAGTGATCAACAAGACCGGTGTAGCGATCGTAGGACAGGGGTGGGCAACGAGAATAGCGATAACGGCTGGAGCAGACTGCGATGGGATACAGATCGATTCCTCGGCGGGCGATATAAGGCTGCCGGTGATAGCGTGGCTGTATCTATACGGGAACAAGACGAATAACACAGCTGGGTCGGGGATTCACACTTTCGGCGCGAACCAGGTGTATGATCTGCTGGTCTTTCATGTTCAGGTGTTCAATTTCGCCGAACACGCTGCGTTCTTTGAAAGGGGGCACGCGTTCAGGATCATCGACTGCGACTTCGAGAGCTGTGATCAGCATGGCGTCTACATCAACAACGTAACAGATCCAAGCTTGCAACCGACGAGCTTCTCGTTTTTCGGCGACCACATGGGCGGGAACGCCAAGAGCGGCGTGTGGATGCAGGGACATCAGCATGAATTCGTATGCTGTTACATGGTCAACAACGGCGAGAACGGCGTCTACATAGACGACGCGACGAGATATAACAGGCTCGTCAACTGTTTCATAGACAGCAACGGCACGAACGGCGTATACACATACGGGCAGGGCAATCAGATCATAGGGTGCGTGATCTCGAACAACCAGGCGCGAGGGATCAGGGTTCAGGGAGCGGCAAACATCGTCATAATCGGGAACATCATCAGGAACAACAGCCAGGAGGATGATTCGCTGTATGACGGTATAGAGCATGTCACATCGACCACAGATACAAAGATCATCCGCAACCTAAAAGAGTCAACGACTGCAAACAGGCACAACGACGGCATCTCGATGGAGAGCACGGTGGAGAACACAGTTATCTACGGGAACTCGATTTCAGGATACGCGGTAAACGCGATAAGGAACTTGAGCGCAACATCGGTGATAGCCGACAACGTGGGATATCGAACCAAAAACGGAGGAACAGCAACGTTTAGCGGCGATGGATCTGCGACAACGTTCACGATCGCGCACGGGCTTGCGGCGACACCTTCCAAAGTCAGCGTCACGCCTGGGTCGGCGGATGCGCGGGGAGATTTTCACGTTACGGTGGATGCGACGAATATAACCGTTACCTACGCAACGGCTCCGCCCAGCGGGACAGACAACGTTGTTCTACATTGGTATGCGGAAGTGTGATTGACACGCTTTCGCCCCTTTTCAGGTGAAAGACGTCAGTTCAACCTGGTCTGAAGGTTGATAAAATGACGGCGGACGGGGTAAAATTTACCCGAAAACTGATTGGGAGGGTCGGTTATGCTGGTCAGATATCCCCCGTCCGCCATAATGACGCTCCCCTCGACCCCGATCAAGTATCTAACTGAAGAGCAAGTCAACGCCCTGACGGCGGCTTTTCAGGGCTGGTATGATTCGACCAAGACGCGCAAGCTCAGGCGGAAACGCGGACGATACTGGCTGGTTTACCTGGTCCTGCGATACACGGGCGCGAGGATCGGGGAGGTCCTGATGATCGACGACAGGACGGACATCAACTACAGGGAAGGCGAGATCAAGCTCGTGACGCTGAAGCAGAAAGGAAGGCCGTCCAGAATCGTCCCCGTTCCGAAGAACGTGACCTCAGAGATAGCCGTCTACCGCGCCGAGTTCCCCGAGATGAGCGGGCGGATCTTCAAGATAGATCAAGCGAACTTCAGAAAGGTCTTCTACAAGCTCGCAAAAGAAGCGGGAATACCGCGAGAGCTGGCGCACCCACATACGCTCAGACACACGCGGGCGATCGAGCTTCTGAGACACGGCGTTCCAGTCACGGTCGTTCAAAGCCTGCTGGGACACGCGTATCTAAGCACAACGGCGATTTATCTGAGAATCTCAGGACAAGAGGCCAAGGAAATCTTGAGGGATAAGGGGCTGATATGATGAGAAAGCTCAAAAGCTTAAAGGTTGTTGAGGTTTGGGAAGAGGATGGCGCATTCGGCTACGACCCCACAGCTTACTTGATGATCCGTTTCTACGCAGGAAGACTTAACAAAGAAGAAGCTTACATATTTCTACACCTCGCAAAGCAAGCCGAAAGGGAAGGATACGGCGGCATTGAAGACAGCGAAGCTTGGATACATGTTTACTTCGGAACTGCTATCATGGATATCAGATCGAGAAAGCTCTACTTACTAGAAGCATCGGGAACAACGGAGAATATACGAGAATGGATAGCCGATGAAGGAATTAAGCCAACGGAAAGACGCATGCGAAAATACGCCATCTCAGATGCCGCCGATATGGCCTATGACGATATACAAACGATACTAAGCTGGATTGAAAGCCTGAAAGGTGAAAAGGCTACGATCCCAGGAGTTGTGGTATAGCGAATTATTCATCCCTCCTTATGTAATGCCTGAAAACGCGCTCCCCAAACCAAGCCCCGACTATGATCATCCAAGCCTTGACGAACATCCCCGGATCGACCTGGCCCTTGATCACAAGGACGCAGACCACAGCGGTTACCACGAGCGTCAGGAGCGGTCTAACAGAGGCACGAATGATTTGAGCGACCGGATGGGCGGAGGGCGGAAGCGCCCCGAAGGCGGAGCGCCACGCCCTCAATTCCTCCTTCGCTAGCTCGACCATCTCCCTATCACGCTCGATCTTCGCATCGACGAGCTTCTTCGCAGATTCAATCGCTGCCTCACCCAATTCGCCCTTCAACGCGTCAAGCGCTTTCTTCGCTACGCTCTTCGCCACGGCCAGAGCCGCCGTCGTCATCGCCTCGATCATCTTCCCTCACCTCCTCTGAACGTAGGGCGGCAATCTCAAATCCATATGAACGAACGTCTCATACTCGATGATCCCCGTGAACCCCACCTTCCAGGCGAGGTCCACGAGGTCAACCCCCTCTGGCTT
>QNBQ01000368.1 GCA_003645735.1 Candidatus Poribacteria bacterium | reverse complement strand
GCCTCCTCGTTCAGCCTGAAGATCCTGACCTTCCCCTCGACGGAGGGGTCGTCGGTGAACTCGGGATATGAGAGGGTTATCAGGGCGGGCTTTATCAGCCTCCCGCCGTATTCGACCTGGACGACCGTCTCGCCCAAGAACTCCTCGTAATCGGGGTCGATGAGGGAGACCTCAAGCGATGAGAGCCTGTTCGCTCTGGAGATGAGGTCGAGGACCTCGGGATCGGTGGGCACTAGAATATCGACCGTCCTCCCCGCCTCGCCGCTCCCGGGCGGTATCTCCACTTTTATCCTCGGGTCGAACCCGGCGTAAACGATCGTCCTCTCCTCGGCGGATATCCTGTTCGAGACGGCGTAAACCGGCCCCCAGACCGATTCATCCCCCAGCTCCGACTCATGTCCGCCGAGGTCCACAGCCGTCACGGCCAGGTATATCGGGACGCCCGTGGGAACGGCGGCTTGGAAGCTCATCTCCTCCCCGATCCCCTCGGCGGGGACGGGGGTCATCTCCGCGTCGGACAGATCGGCTTTCGAGGCGATCGGCGCCTCCGAGATGTAGATCCTGTATTCGATTACGCTTTCATCGCCGCTTCGCCTCCAGAAGACCGTCACGCTTCCCCCGTCGTCGGAGGGGGTGTCGACCGCGTATACCCCTTCGACCGGCTCGGGCGGGATGTCGTCGATCGCCCTGACGGGGCCGAAGGTCGAATTGCCGAGCGGATCCAGATCGGACTCGTTCCCGTTCCTGTCGACCGCCGTCACGGCCACGAAATAATCGACGTTCGTCTCCACCCTCACCTCGGCGGAGTAGGCCTCCCTCTCCGTCACCTGAGCGATCGGCTCCAGCCCCTCGATCGAGCTTATCGGCTCCCTGGAGACGTAGATGTTGTAGTGGTCGAAATCCTCGGCCGTCGAGGGGGTATCCCACATCACGACTATAACCCCGCCCTGGTCGTCCGGCCTGTCCTCGGCGGAGACCTTGACCACCGGCTCAGGCTTGATGTTGTCGAGCGCCCTGACCGGGCCGGCCCACGACCCTTCTCTTACAAGCGACTCGTTCCCCGCCCTGTCGACGGCCGTCACCGCGAAGTAGTAATCCACGTTGTTCGCCGGGACGGGAACCTCGACCGTCGTCATCTCGGGCAGCGTCAGATCGCTCATGACCGGGATGAGCCCTTTGGTGATCGTTATCCTGTGGGTCTCGCGGTAGATGTTGTAGTGATCGAAATCCTCCTCCCGGCACGGCTTCCAGCTCAGCACCACCACATATCCCTCATCGCCCGGCTTGTCCTGGGCCGTGACGCCCTCTATCGGGCTGGGCGGCTTCGAGTCGAGCGTCAGCGGCTTTGAGGCGAACTTCACGCTCTCATTGCCGTTTTCATCCATCAGGAACCCTATGACCGGCGCGTCGCGCAGGTCGTCCTCGGCCCTCACCTCGTAGACCCCCGTGTAGATCCCGTCGCCCGCCTTCTCGTCCATCCCGGTTCCGTCGTCCGCCATCGGGTATCTTATCAGCTCGCCCCTCTCGTCCCTCCGCCCGCCTATGTTGAAGGAGGCCCTGTTGCCCGGCTCGCCCCTGAGGATCACGATCAAAAGGTCGCCCTTTTTGAGCGGCCTATCGCCGTTGTGTGTCACCTCGACGATCTGAGGCGGGACGGCGTCTATCGAGATGGCGAAGGGCAGGAAGACCTCCTCCGAGTTGCCCGCCGCGTCGATCGCCTTGATCTTCAGGGCGGCGTTTTCGACCTGATCCCCCTCCCTCGCCGTATACGCGCCGAAATACCGTCCATCTCCCGCCGCCTCATCCCCTCCGACCCCGTCATCCCTCAGCTTCAGGGAGGTGAACCCCTCGATCTCCAGCTCGACCTCAGCGCCCGGCTCCGTCTCAACCCTCACCTCCAGCCGATCCCCCCTCCCAAGCGCTTTTTTGGGCGCGAGATCGATCGGGTAGGGTTTCCCATCCAGGACGAGCGAGATCGACCAGGAGGTTATCCCCGGAGGTGATGTGTCGAGCTCGACCTTCGAGAAAGCCTCCTTCCAGGAGAGGTTGCCCGCCTCGTCCTCAAGATACCCTATGACGCCCGCCTCGGCGTTATCCCCGGGCGACACGAGATAGACCCCGCCGTAAAGCCCGTCGTTCGGCGCCCCGTCCTCGTGCGCCCCGTCGTCGAACATCTCGACCCTCCTCTCAAGCCCATCCCCCCTCAGCTCGAAGTAGGCCCGGCACCCCGGCTCGCCCTTGAGCCAAACCCTCAGCTCGGCGTTCACCCCCAACGGCTTTTCGGCGTTATGCCTCACCTCGGAGATCAACGGCGGCGACGTGTCTATCGTCACCTCCGGCTCCACGAAGGCCCTGACCCTTCCGCCGTCCGGCAGCGTCAGCGTCACATAAGGCAGGCCGCGGACCAGGTTGTCCCCTTCCTTGACCGTATAGCTCCCGACGAACGACCCGCCGCCCTCATCCCTCATCTCGACGTCCCAGATGATTCCGGGGATCGTGAACGTCGGCCTCAAGCCCGGATCGCATCTGACCCTGAGCGTTATCGTTCCCCCGATGCCCAAAGGCTTCGCCGCATCATGCGAGAGGCTCTCCAGGGCGACGGCGCTCAGGCGGTAATCGCTTCCGGGCCGCTCCCCCTGGGACTTGACGGACACGATGTATCTCCCGGGCGAGAGCTCGGCGGTCAGATACGCCTCCTCGCCCGTGCTCGGATCGGCTGTCGAGGAGGCGATCACGTCGCCCGCGGGGGAGATCAGCTCGACCGCCGTGCTCCCGATCCCATCCGGCCTGCTGAACCCCACCGCTACGATCCGCCGTTCCGTCACCCTCAGCGAGTAAAGGTCGAGGTCGTCATCGCCGTAGCTCCTGCCCAGCAGGGTCGATCCGATCGGAAGCTCCGAGGCCAGCTCCGCCCGGTCGTTCGGCTCGAACTCCACGGGCCCCTCCGGCTTAAACCTGACGAGCCTGACCGAATAAGCGGCTCGCTTCGGGCATTCCAGCTTCAGGTAATACCGGCCTGATCTCAAGCCGACCCACCCGGCGGCGGAGAGCGAGCGAGGCTGAACCGTTGTCCTGTCGACCGTCGCGCCCGTCCCGGTCGGATCGCCCAGGAACAGCTCCGCTTTGAGCTCCGCCTCGCCCGATCGGACGATCTCCGCTTTCAACATCTCGCCCTCGACCGTCTGATCGAAGGCGAACCAGTCGACGTCCCCCTCACCGCACTCACCGTTCAGCTCGACTTCGCCCTCGAAGGCGATCTCCGTCGCCGAAAGCGCCGCCCCGTTCGGCTCGACCTCCCAGGCGTAGCCGTCGCCGAGCTCATGAACCG
>QNBQ01000367.1 GCA_003645735.1 Candidatus Poribacteria bacterium | reverse complement strand
ATTACGAGCTGAGCGTCAAAGTCCTTGAGGCGGGGAAGGATCTGTTCGTCGAAAAGCCGGTGGCCCTCTCGGTGGAGGAGTCCGAAAAGCTGGCCGAGCTGGCAGATTCAAAGGGGAGGGTCATGCTAGTCGGCCACATACTGTGCTACGGCCCGGCGTTCGAGGCTTTAAGCTCCCTCCCCGGCGAGCCGGTGAGCTGCGAGGGGGTTTTCCTCAAAAGATCAACGCCCGAAAAGCTTCTCAACGCATACTGGAACTTCGGCGTCCACATGATCGCCCTGGCCGTCGCCCTGGGTGTGCCTGAGGAGGGGATGAGGATAATCGCGGACGACTCGGCGTCGGAGGACAGGAGGACCTTCACCCTCAGAACCAGGGAGCCGAACGGGGCGGAACACGAGCTGACCTGGGATTTCCTCGATCCAAGCAAGCAGGAGGACATACTGATGATCGAGTGTAAGCATTTCCTCGAATGCATCGAGAGGAGGGAGAGGCCTCGAACCGACGGATGGCACGCCGTGGAGGTCATGAGGAGGCTTTCGAAGATCTCCCCCGATTACAAAAAGGGGTGATCCGATGTGAGGAGGATATCGAGGAGGGAGTTTCTCAAGCTATCCTCGCTTTGCCCCCTGGCCCTGGGGCTTACGCGATACGCCTTCGGTAAGCCCTCCGACCTGATCGACGGGGAGCACATATTTGTGGTGAAGGAGGCGATGTTCTACGAGAAGCTGCCCGACAAGCGGATCAAATGCGTCCTCTGCCCCAGGGAGTGCGTCATAGGCGACAGAGAAAGGGGATGGTGCGGCGTCAGGGAGAACAGGGACGGGATCTATTACACCCTGGCCTACGCTAACCCATGCGCCGTGCACGTCGATCCCATAGAGAAGAAGCCATTCTATCACTTCCTGCCGGGCTCCCTGGCCTTCTCCATCTCGACCGCCGGATGTAACCTCAACTGCAAATACTGCCAGAACTGGCAGATATCCCAGAGAAGACCCGAACAGACCGACAACGTCTACCTGCCGCCTGAAAAGGTGGTCTCCCTCGCCAAACAGACGGGGTGTAAATCGATCGCCTATACCTACGCCGAGCCGACGGTCTTTTACGAATACATGTTCGACACCTCAGTTGCGGCGAGGAAAAGCGGGATCAGGAACGTCGTTGTGAGCGCCGGGTTCATCAACAGGGAGCCCGTCAAAAAGCTGTGCGAGGTTGTGGACGCGATCAAGATAGACCTCAAGGCCTTCAGGGAAAAGTTCTACAGGGAGATATGCCGCGGCGAGCTGAAGCCGGTGCTTGAAGCGATAAAGACGATAAAGAGCCAGGGGGTATGGCTTGAGATCGTCGTGTTGGTGGTTCCCACGCTCAACGATTCGCCTCAGGAGTTCCACGATCTGGCGAGCTGGGTGATGGATGAGCTGGGGCCGGATGTGCCGCTGCATTTCTCGAGGTTTTACCCGATGTATCAGCTGAAGAGCCTGTCCCCCACCCCGCTTTCGACGCTTGAGAGGGCCAGAGAGGAGGCGTTGAAGGTCGGGTTGAAATACGTCTATCTGGGCAACATCAACCCGATGCACGAGGCGAACAACACTTTTTGCCCCAATTGCGGGAGGATGTTGATCAGGCGGCTGAGGTTCTACGTGGTTCAGAACGATATCGTCAACGGCAAATGCAAATACTGCGGATACGAGATAGCGGGCGTATGGGCTTGAAGCGCCTGAATCGGAGGGGTGAGACATGCCCCCGCTCATCGAGGAGCTTTCGGCCAAGATGAGGGAACATCTGGGCGAAGCGGCCTCCCGCGCCGTGGCGGAGGCGATCGCCGAGGTCTACGAGAGGCTGAGGGAAGGCGAGCTGGCGAAGCTGAGAGAGGCGCAGGAGAGGACGGAGAGGAGCCTGAACGCGCTGGCCGAAGAGGTGAGGGCGTTGACGGCACAGGTGAGGGCACTGGCTGAGGATCAGAGGAGGATGTGGGAAGAGCTGAGAGCCCTGGCCGAGGAACAGAGGAAGATGAGGGAAGAGCTTAGGGCGTTGGCAGCGCAGGTGAGGACGTTGAGCGAGGAGATGGCCAAACTGACCGGAAGGGTGAACGAACTGGCCGAGGCGCAGAGAAAGATGGAAGACGAGCTAAGGGAGCTGGGATATAAAGTGGAGGAGCTTACAGAGGCCCAGAGGAGAAACGAGCGTGAGATAGCCTCGCTTGTCTACTCCATAAGGGAGCTTCGGAAGGAATACGGCGGGCTGGCCGATTCGGTGGGGTTCATGCTGGAAGACAGGGCGATCAAATCGCTGCCGGGGCTGTTGAAGGAGCGGCTCGGGATAGAGGTGCGCGGGAGGTTGATAAGAACCTTCATCCCCAACTCTCTCGGCAAGATGGAGGAGATCAACATATTCGGCGAGGGGGTCAGGGACGGCGTTAAGGTGGTGATAATCGGCGAGGGGAAATCACAGCTCTCGAAGAAACACGTGATGAGGTTCCTCAAAAAGCTTGACAGGCTATCCCCCGTTTTGGAGGGGGAGATCGTCCCGGTGATGGTGACCTACAGGGCGGAGCCTGAGGTCGTCCGATACGCCGAGTCGAAGGGGATAACCCTCTTCATGTCCTACGAGCTTTGAGGGGCGGCGATGAGGAAGGTCGAGGTCTTGGAGAGGGAGCTGCTTTACGACGGGTTTTTCAAGCTGGAGAGGGCCGTCGTCAGGTATGAGAAGTTCGACGGCTCGATGAGCGAGCCTATAACCCGCCTCAACCTCGAGAGGGGCGATTCGGTCGGCGTGCTGCTTTACAACCCGGAGACCGATTCGGTCGTGCTGGTCGAGCAGTTCAGGTATCCGGCCTATGTGAGGGGAGGGCCGGGCTGGCTGCTGGAGATCGTCGCCGGGATGAAAGGGGAAAATGAGGACTCGATCAGGGTGGCCAGGGCCGAGGCGATAGAGGAGGCGGGGTATGAGATCAGGAGAATTGAGCGACTCACCAGCTTCTATCTGTCGCCGGGCGGGTGCTCCGAGAAGCTCGACCTTTACCTCGGATACGTGGGCCGCAGATCGGGCGAAGGCGGAGGGGTGAGGGAGGAGGGGGAGGATGTGAGGGTGGTCGAGCTGCCGTTTGAGGAGGCGCTCAGGATGGTGGACGAGGGGAGGATAATGGACGCCAAGACGATCGTCGCGCTGCTATGGCTTTACCGGAGGAGAAGGGAATGCGGCTCCGGGAGAAGCTGAGGAGGGTCAAGCTGCTGGTTCTGGACGTGGACGGGGTTTTGACGGACGGGAAGCTCTACATCGGCGGGTCGGGCGAGGAGGTCTTTAAAAGCTTCAGCGTCAAGGACGGGGAGGGGCT
>QNBQ01000366.1 GCA_003645735.1 Candidatus Poribacteria bacterium | reverse complement strand
TCTCAAGGCCGCCCGGCAGGTTCCCCAGGATAAGCCTCATCTGTCTGGAGAACACCCATAACAGGCGGGGCGGCATAGCCATACCGGTCGAGAGGATGAGGGCGATCAAGGAGGTGGCCGAGAGATACGGGGTTAAGGTCCATCTGGACGGGGCGAGGATATTCAACGCCGCGCTGGCGCTGGGGGTGGACGTCAAGGAGATAGCTGCCTGCGCCGATTCGGTGATGTTCTGCCTCTCCAAAGGGCTGGGCGCGCCCGTCGGATCGGTCCTGACAGGCCCCGCCGACTTCATCGCCGAGGCCCGTAAGGCCCGAAAGAGGCTGGGAGGTGCGATGAGACAGGCCGGGGTCATAGCCGCCGCCGGGATCGTCGCCCTCACCGAGATGGTCGACAGGCTCATAGAGGATCACGAGAACGCCAAGCTGCTCGCAAGGGAGCTGGCCCGCCTCCCGCTCCTGGAGGTCGACCCCGAGAGGGTTCAGACCAACATGGTGATGGTGGGCACCCAAAAACTGGGGCTCACCGCCGAGCAGTTCGCCCAAAAAGCCCTCCGAAAAGGATTGAAAGTCTCATGTTACGGCAAATACACCGTCCGGCTGGTCACCCACAAGGACGTCTCCAGGGAGGATGTGCTGGAGGCCGCCAGGATCATATCGGAGATCGTATCCGAGGCTATGCAGATCGATCGAGATGATGTATAATTATAGCTGGACAACCCCCCAAGGCGGAAGCGGGCGATGTTCAGGATAATCAGCAGGAAAAGATACAAACAGCTCCTCTCCGAGCTAAACGAGCTGAGGAGAAAGGTTAGACAATACGAGGCGGAGTGCGAACGGCTGCTCAAGGAGAACGACAAGCTGACGGCCAAGGTCGAGGAGCTGGAGGGATACAGGGAGAAATACGAGAGCCTCAGCAGGGAATACCAGGAGCAGATGGAGCGGTTCGAGGAGGAGGTCGAGAAGGAGGTAAACCGCAGGATACGCGAGATAGGGATCGATAAGGAGCGTTACGAGCAGATGCTCGCCGACAGGGAGGAGCTCATAGAGCTTTACACCGAGAAGCTATACTCGCTGGCCAAGCAGTTCGCGCTCGAAAGCAAGAGGATGCGGAAAAACAGAGGGCTGTTCCTGCTGCTCGTGGACGAGAGGATCATGGATGAGAGGAACTTCTCGGACTTCCACGAGGGGCAGGTAGAATACCTCGATCAGGAGATCTTCAAGGGGATAGACAACTTGCCCCACATCTTCTCGCCCAAGATCCTCGACGTTCTGAACTTCATGGGGGAAAAAGTCGAGATCCTGGATGAGAACGGCGAGGTGACCGGCCACGAGGAGAGGGACGGCGCTGTGCTCATAAACCTCAAGGGGATCGCCTTCAGAACCAGGGTGATGGTCGAGGGGGTGAGAACCCACAAGGTCTACAACAAGGTCGAGAAGCTCCTCAAGGGGAACGCCAAACACGCCGCAGCTATTTACGCCTCATCCCTGGACGAGGTCATGGCCTCGATCGTCGTCAGCGAGGAGACCAGCGAGGTGACGATGTTCAAGGACGGGAAGTTCATAAAATCGTTCGACCCCTACACCGGTAAGGAAACGCTGAGGGAGGAGATCATCCACCTCCTCCAAGATAGCTCGCCGCACTCGACCGAGTGAGCCGCCCTACCAACCCCTCATCGGTCTCGGGTTTCCGCAACATCAATCCCTTTCCTCTTAAGCGCCTCCCTTATGCTCTCCTTCAGCTCCTGAAGCGAAAACCCCTTCTCCAGAAAGCCGGAAGCTCCCATGGCGAGGGCCGCTTTAACAGCCTCGGCCTCCCCGTGGGCTGTGATCACGATCACCTCCGTCCGGGGGGAAAGCGCCTTCAACCTCTTCAGGGTCTCTATGCCGTTCATCCCCGGCATCCTCACATCGATCAGCGCCACGTCTATCTCCCTTTCGCCGGCGATCCTCAAGGCCTCCCATCCATCGCTTGCGAGGTAGACCTCATACTCCCCCGACAGCAGGAACTCCATCGAGTGGAGGAAGCTTACGTTATCGTCGACTATCAGCACCTTCGCCTTCATCCCCGCCCTCCCCGACGGTCGGAAACTCTATCCTCACGGTCGAAACCCCGTTTTCATCCGACTTGCTTATAAGCCCGCCGTGTTCCCCGATTATCCTCTCGGCGATCGCGAACTGCAGCGTGCCGGCCCCTTTAAGGGGCCTCACCTGAACCTCCCCCCTGCGGTATTCGATGGTTATGAGGGCCTTGACCTCCCCCTCCAATATGTCCTCGATCTTGGAGGTCGAGACGGATATCCTCCTCTCCTCGGGGTCGAGCTCCTCGATGCAGTTTTTCAAAACGTTCTCCATCGCCTCCGGGAAGAGGACCCTGTCCAGCATCACCTTCGGGATCGATTCGCCGTAGCTTTCCTCTATTTCAATCCCCTCCCTCTCCCTTACCTTAGCGACCACCTTGGAGAGCATCCCGTTCAGGTCGAAGGGAGTCCTTTCCAGGTGGAGGGGGTGTGAGAAGGTGGAGAACTTATCGATCAGCTCGCTCATCCTGTCCACGTCTGAGCAGACGAGCTTGTAAAACCTCTCCCTGAACTCCTTATCCCTGTATTTTTCCGGCAGCAGCTGGGCGAAGGTTTTGATCGAGACGAGCGGGTTTTTGAAGAGGTGTTCCAGCTCGGCGGCCACAGCCGCCCATATCTCCATCTTCCCCTCCAGCTTCTTGCGGGCCTCCACCCTCTCAACGTGGCTCAGGTCGGCGAAGACCGCAACGGCCCCTCTCCTGCCGCCATCCCCGTCTCTTAGAACCGACACGTTCATTCCGATCGGGATCCTCTCCCCGTTCGAGGCGATGAGGGCCGACTCCACCCTCCTCCTCTCCTCCCCCGCGGCCGACGCCCCCGTGTTCTCCGTGTCGACTTCCTCCCCCAGTTTGTAGACGGTTTGACCGATCACCTCCTCCAGCTCATATCCGGTGAGCCTCCGGGCGTAGCCGTTGAATATGACCACCCTCCCCTCCCGGTCGACCGCTATGAGGCCGGTGGTCAGGTCGTCCAGCATATCCCTGAGGAAAACGGTCTCGCTCACGGCCCTCTCCCGGCGGCTCATCTCCTCTAAGGCCGCTGCCCCTTGAAGGGCCATCGTCGTCAACAGATCGAGCTCGCCCTGGACGAACTTCCCCCCGGAGGCCTTCCAACCCGTCAGTATCGCCCCCCAGAGGCCCTCCGAGCCGATCATCGGGGCGTAAACGTGCGCGCCCAGCCCGCTGAGCTTCGAGATCACCTCCCCCTCCTCGCCCGGGAGCATCCTCCTCAGCTCCCCCTCAAACAGCACCCTCCCCTCGGACAG
>QNBQ01000365.1 GCA_003645735.1 Candidatus Poribacteria bacterium | reverse complement strand
CCCGACCGTTGAAAGCACCTTTGTTATGGCGGATGTCAGCGTCGTTTTTCCGTGGTCCACGTGTCCTATTGTGCCCACGTTCACGTGGGGCTTCGTCCGCTCAAATCTCGGCTTCGACATCTCCCCTACTCCTCCTTCCCTGGGTTATTTTTTCAGCTTTTCAAGCATCTCCTCGGGAACCTCGTCGTAATGCGAGAAGCGCATCGTATAGGTGGCCCTCCCCTGTGTGAGGGAGCGGAGGGTTTGGACGTATCCGAACATCTCCGCCAGCGGCACGAACGCCTTTATCACCCTGACGTCCGTGCCGGGGATGATCTCCGTTTCGAAGACGTGAGCCCTTCTCGAGCCGAGATCGGCCAGGACCTCCCCCATATATCGCTCGGGCAGCGTCACCTCGGCGATCATTATCGGCTCCAACAGGGTCGGGTTGGCCTGGGCGACCGCCTTCTTGAAGGCGACGGATGCGGCGATCGAGAAGGCCATCTCGGAGGAGTCCACCTCGTGATATGAGCCGTCCAGGACCCTCACCCCGACGCCCACCATCGGGTATCCGGCCAGGACCCCGGTCGACATCGCCTCCCTGACCCCCTTCTCTATAGCCGGCAGGAACTCCTTCGGTATGACGCCCCCCTTCGTGGCGTCCACCAGCTCGAACTCCTGATCCCCCTCCAGCGGGTAGACCTCCAGCACGACGTGTCCGTATTGGCCTCTGCCGCCGGTCTGTTTGACGAACTTGCCCTCGGCCTGGGCGGTCCCCTTAACGGTCTCCCTATAGGCCACCTGCGGCCTGCCGACCTTGGCCTCTACCTTGTATTCCCTCATCAGCCTGGCCGTCACGATCTCCAGGTGCAGCTCGCCCATGCCCGATATGACCATCTGGCCCGTCTCCGGGTCGGTCCCGACCTTGATGGAGGGGTCCTCCTCGGCCAGCTTGTTGAGGGCCAGGACGAGCTTGTCCCGGTCGGATCTGGTCTTCGGCTCTATGGCGACGGTCATGACGGGCGTCGGGAAGCTCATCGGCTCCAGGACGATCGGATAGCTCGGGTCGCAGATCGTGTCGCCGGTGGTCACGTCCTTAAGCCCGATGGCGGCGGCGATATCGCCCGCGTAGACCCTGTTTATCTCCTCCCGTTTGTTGGCGTGGACCTGCAGCAGCCTTCCGACCCTGAGCTTGATCCCCTTGTTGGCTATGAGGACCGTGTCCCCGGTCTTTATAGAGCCGGAGTAGACCCTTATGAAGGCGAGCTTGCCGACGTGTTGATCCATCATCACCTTGAAGACGAGGGCCGAAAGCGGCTCGTCGTCGCTGGCCACCCTTCGCTCCGCCTCCTCGTTCAGCGGGTTGACGCCCTCGACCGGCGGTATATCGAGCGGGGAGGGGAGGTAGTCGAGCACGGCGTCCAGCAGCGGCTGGATCCCCTTGTTCTTCAAGGCCGAGCCGCACAGCACCGGCACGATCCTCCGTTCTATCGTCCCCTTCCTCAGCGCCCGCTTTATCTCCTCCTCGGAGATCTCCTCCCCCTCCAGGTATTTCTCCATGATCAGGTCGTCCACATCGGCCAGCGCCTCCAGCATCATCGACCTGTATTCCTCAGCCCTCTCCCTCAGATCGATCGGGATCGGCCTCTCGAACATGACCGCCCCCAGGCTCTCCTCGTCCCAGTAGAGCGCCTTCATGCCGACCAGATCGATCACTCCCTCGAACTCGTCCTCCTCGCCTATGGGGATCTGGACGGGGAGGGGGTTGGCGCTCAGCCGATCCCTTATCTCATCGACGACCCTGTAGAAGTCCGCCCCGACCCTGTCCATCTTGTTGACGAAGGCGATCCTGGGGACGCGGTATTTGTTGGCCTGCCTCCAGACGGTCTCCGACTGCGGCTCCACCCCTCCGACGGCGCAGAAGACCGCTATGACGCCGTCCAGCACCCTCAGCGCCCTTTCGACCTCGACGGTGAAGTCGACGTGTCCGGGCGTATCGATCAGGTTGACCCTGTATCCCTTCCACCAGAAGGTGGTGGCCGCGGAGGTGATCGTTATCCCCCTTTCGCGCTCCAGCTCCATCCAGTCCATCGTCGCGCTGCCCTCATCGACGTCGCCCATCCTCCTGATCCTGCCCGAGTAGTAGAGCATCCGCTCCGTGACGGTGGTCTTGCCGGCGTCGATGTGCGCGGCGATCCCGATGTTCCGCATCCGCTGGAGCGGGTAGGGTCGCTTTTCTATGTCGACCTTTGTGATCCTTTTAGCCTTTACCTTCATGACCGGGTTGAGCTCACCTCACCACCTGTAGTGTGCGAAGGCCCTGTTGGCCTCGGCCATCCTGTGGGTGTCGATCTTCTTCTTTATAGCAGCCCCCTCGTTGTTGTAGGCGTCTATAAGCTCGGCGGCCAGCTTCTCCATCATGCTCTTCCCGCTCCGGGCCCTGGCGCTTTCGATGATCCATTTCATCGCGAGGTGGATCTGCCTTTCGGGCCTGACCTCAACGGGCACTTGGTAGTTGGCGCCGCCGACCCTTCTGGTCCTGACCTCCAGGACGGGCTTGCAGTTCTCGACCGCCTGCATGAAGACCTCAAGCGGATCCTTTCCCGTCCTCTGCCTTATGATCTCGAAGCTGCCGTAGACGATCTTCTGGGCCAAGCTCTTTTTGCCGTCCCTCATCACCTTGTTTATGAACTTGGCCACGAGAACGCTGTTATATCTGGGATCGGGATCGATCTGTCTCCTTTCAAACTTCTTCCTCCTAGGCATAGCACCTCACCCTTCACTCTTTGGGCTTTTTGGCCCCGTATTTCGATCTGCTCTGCCTCCTGCCCTCCACGCCGGCGCAGTCCAAGGCTCCCCTTATGATGTGGTATCTGACGCCGGGCAGATCCTTAACCCTGCCGCCCCTCACAAGCACGATCGAGTGCTCCTGGAGGTTGTGGTCGATCCCGGGTATGTAAGCGAGCACCTCTTTGCCGTTTGAGAGCCTGACGCGGGCGACCTTCCGCAGCGCGGAGTTCGGCTTTTTGGGGGTCATCGTTCTGACCTGCAGGACAACCCCCCTCTTCTGAGGGCAGCCGTCAAGCGCCGGCGACTTGCTCTTCTTTTTGACCTTCTCCCTTCCCTTTCTGACCAGCTGATTGATCGTCGGCATCTCAACCAACCCCTCTAAATCCTTTAGGCAAAAATTAAGCCCCGAAAAGGGGCTGACCTGAGTTCGAAAGGGTTGTGCCGGAAACTTAGCCTCTGCCCCCTGAGCAGCCCCCCTTTCGGCGAGCATCGGAACCCTCGCGCGCATCGACGCGAGGGTTCCGTCGAACGGAAAGTATATCAAAACGAAACCGGGTTGTCAAGCTTGAAATG
>QNBQ01000364.1 GCA_003645735.1 Candidatus Poribacteria bacterium | reverse complement strand
ACCCCAGCTTGACCCTGACGAACTCCTCGACCCCCGCCCTCGAGGCGATCCTCCTGCCCACGACCGCCTCGACCCTCGCCGGCTCGGGGGGCGCTATCCCCAGCATCCGATGTATGAGCGGCTTGGCGAACAGCTCGAAGGCTATGTAGGCCGAGACGGGATACCCCGGCGCCCCGATGACCGGTTTGTCCTTAACGACTCCCAGCGCGACCGGCTTGCCCGGCATGATATCCACCCCGTGGACCAGAAGCTCGCCCAGCTCGGCGATCGCCCTGGGGACGAAATCGCCCCTGCCGGCTGATGAGCCGGCTATGAGGACGATCAGGTCGAACCCCTCCGCCGCCTCCGATATGGCCGCCTTTATCGCCTCCGGATCGTCCGGGAGGGGCTTGAACCTGACCGGCTCCCCGCCCCACCCCTCGACCATGCCGGAAAGCATGTATGAGTTCGTGTCGATCACCTTCCCGAAAAGCTCCTCCGGCCTCAGCTCCGCCTCGGGCGAGACGACCTCCTCGCCCGTGGGGATGATCGCGGCCCTCGGCTTCTTCCTGACCTTAACCGATCTGACCCCGCAGGCCAGCATCGCGGCCACGTCCACCGGCCTTATCCTGTGCCCCCTGGGGATGATCATCTCGGTCGCGACCACGTCCTCCCCGGCCATCCTGACGTTCCCCCACGGCCTGGCCGGCTCCAACACCTCGACCGACCCGTCCTCCAGCTCCCTCACCACCTCGGCCATCACGACCGCGTCGTGCCCCTCGGGGATCGGATCGCCCGTGTCGATCTGCCGGAACGAGCCGGGCGGGAGCCTGATGGGGCTGTAGCGGGAGGCGCCGTAGGTCTCCGACGCCCTGACCGAGATGCCGTCCATAGCGGCGCAGTGATAGGGCGGGGAGGAGATGAGCGCGTAGACCGGCTCGGCGGTCACCCTCCCGACCGACTCCCAGGCCGGTATCTCCTCCGGCTCGGTCGGCCTCCCGCAGGCGGGATGCTCCAGAAACAGCCTCAGAGCTTCGCCCAGCGGCCTCCTCAGCAGATACCTCTTCCTCATATCAGCATCACCCTCACCCTCTCCCCCTCCTCAAGCCCCTCGACCCCCTCGGGGATCTTTATCAGCCCGTCCGCCCTCGTGAGCGTCGTTATCATCGCCGAAAGGCCCAGGAGGGGGGTTGCGGCGTATCCGTCGGATCTCTTTTCGAGCTTGACCGGCACGAAGTTGGCCTTGCCGGGGTCGAAGGAGGGGCAGCTGGCCGAGAGCGTCGCCTCGACCTCCACTCCCTCCGGCTCGCCCTCAAGCCCGGCCATCCTCCTCATCGCCCTCCGGATGAACAGGATGAAGCAGATGATCGCCGAGACGGGGTTGCCGGGGACGCCGAAGACGAGCTTACGACCGACCGTCGCGATTATCACGGGCTTCCCCGGCCTGATCGATATGCCGTGGACGTGAACCCTTGAGTTCGGCATCGATTCTATGGCCTGAAGCGCGATGTCGCGCGTTCCCACCGAGCTGCCGCCCGATATCAGGACCAGATCGGCCTCCTCCAGCGCCTTCTCAAGCGCCTTGGAAAGCTCCCTCAAATCGTCCGGGACGATCGGGTAACACACCGGAACCGCGCCCTCCTGAAGGCACAGCCCGGCGAGCGAGTAGCTGTTCATGTCCCTTATCCGCCCGGGCTCGGGCTCGACGTCGGGCGGGACGATCTCATCGCCCGTCGGTATGATGGCGACCCGGGGCTTTCTGTGGACCAAAACGGATGTCACCCCCGCCCCGGCCAGAGCAGCCGCCTCCTGTGGGCGGATCATCCTCCCCTTTGGGATCAAGAGATCGCCCTTCCTCAGATCGTCCCCGCGCCTTATGACGTTTTCGCCGGGGGAGACCGGCTTGATCACCTCGAGGGTGTCGCCGACCAACTCCGTGTGCTCCAGCATCACGACCGCGTCCGCCCCTTCGGGGAGCATCCCGCCCGTGGAGATCCTGACAGCCTCTCCCCTCGAAAGCCTCATCCGGGGTTTTTCGCCCATCCTCACCTCGCCCACCACCTTGAGGTAGGCCGGCAGCCCCGGCGAGGCGCCGAAAGTATCCGCGGCGATCACCGCGTATCCGTCCATCGTGCTCCGGTCGAAGGGGGGCAGATCGACGGGCGACCTTATCTCCTCCGCCGCGACCCTCCCGACCGCCTCGATCAGTCCGACCCTCTCGACCTCAAGCGGCTCCGTTATCGAATCGATCCTCCTAAACGCCTCCTCCAGCGGGATCAACTCGAAGAAGAGCATCGCCCGCCCCCGATCAGTTTCTTGCAGAGGTCGATGACGAGCTTTGCGTCCTCAATCGCCTCACGCGCGTCCGACTCCGTGTAAAGCTCCGAGGGAGGTATCCCCTTCTCCTCATCCCCGTAAAAGCTTCTCCCTCTCTCCCTTGCAAGCCTCTTGGATATCTCGGCGAGCTTATCCATCGCTTTTTCGAAGAACTCCGGGAAACGCCCCCTCTCCTCGATCAGGATCTCCGACACATCGTGGACCTTGGCCGGCTCCACCCCGACCCACCTCAGCGCCCCCTTCAGCGCCAGCTCCACGCACTCCTGCGCCTCCCTCACAACCACGTTGAACCGCCTCATCCCGAACAGCCGCTCCAGCCCTTCGAACCTCACGATCGCATCCTCTAGGTAGCTGATGGCCATCCTGTCGTTCCTCATATCTCGATCACGTCGCCGGGTTTGTAATCGGGCTTGAGATCCCAATACCATCCGCCGCTTTTGAGCCGTTTTCTCCTGGCACCCAGCTCCCTCAGCCTCTTCCTCATCCCCTCCAGCACCGACTCGAAGAACCCGCCCTTGTCGTAGAGTATGACGGCGTCCTCGGTCATGTCGAGGTATAACGGCGATCTATACTCCGCCTCCTCCCTGGTCTTCATGATCGGCATCGGCTGGCTCAGGTAGCCCATCCTCCTCAGCTCCCTGAGATCATCCCTCAGCTCGTCCCAGACCGCTTCATCGAAGATACGCGATCTCTCGAACTTCGACTCCGGCAGGCTCTCCACGACGATCAGCAGGTCTATATCCGATCTCTCGTGGAAATCGCCCCGGGCGAACGAGCCGAAGAGGACGACCGAGACGAGATCCTCCCCGAACCTCCTCTTGAGGGCCTCGACGATCTTGGAGAGGATCTCGTCCACCTTGTCCTTAACCCTCTTCCTGTTCTCCATATCCCATCATCGGCCCGCCTTCAGCTCGCCCCACACGGCGGCGAGCTTGTCCCCGGAGCTGACGGCGAACCCCTCCTCGCCGATATCAGGCGGGACGTAATCCCCTTCGTAAAACCTCACGTAATCCATCCAGATCTCGTTCGCATCGAAGGCGACGTGGAATGT
>QNBQ01000363.1 GCA_003645735.1 Candidatus Poribacteria bacterium | reverse complement strand
TCATCGAACGAAGCGGGCGAGCCCGGTTTCAAACCTATCTTCAACAGAGCCTTATAGAGCTGGGAGGGCTTACATTTCAACAGCAGGATGCTCTCATACGATTTGCCCCCCTCAGCGCAGGCCAGATACTCTATGGCTCCCTTGAGAACGTTATCGTATCTTCCCAGCTCCGTGGATATCTCCCCTTCGACTATCACCCTTCCCCCGGATATCTTCAAAGCCGGGAAACCGCTGAGCGGAACGAGAAGCGCAAAAGCCAGTATGGTCAACCATCCCCGAACCATATGCTTCATACCTCCAGTTTGGGGGATTTCGATTCGAAAGATATAATACCATGCCCTTTTTGAAGATCAGGTTAAATCACGCTTAATTTTCTGTGAACGTGGGGGATATGCAGTCCTCGTTCTTCGAAGCAGGGGTATAATTGAAGATGGCTGGATAGGCAGCTTTATCTTCCTGAGGGCTGTGAGCTCCAAAGCTCCCGCAGCCTGGAGTATACAGGGCGGGGGGCGTGGCGATCCGAGGTGATCGCTCCCATGGTGTTGATCCCCGTGTGGAAGGTGAAATAATCGAAGCCGATCCACCAGGTCGCCCCGCAGACGAAATCCCTCTCCCTCAAGGCGCGATAGGTCTCCTCGGCTATGCGAACCTGCTTCTCCGCCGATCCCCAATCATTTCCCGCCCAATAGCCGAACTCCGTGCAGAGGATCGGTTTATCGGGCATCCGAGCGTGCACCTCGTCGAGCAGCCTGGCCGTGTCCTCGTAGGGGTCCTTCCCATAAAACACCCCGAAATACAGCGTCATGCCGATCAGATCCGTTTCCTTGTGGGTCGGATCGAAGAAGGCGCCGGCCGCCGACTGCACCACCAGCCGGCTCCCGTCAACCCGATCCGCCAGCTCATGAAGCACGCGGATATACTCCTGTCGTCTTTGAAGCCCTCCGCATTCGTTACACGTGCTCCAGAAGGCGATGGAGGGCCTGTTGTAGTCCGTATAGATCATCTCCAGCCACATCTGTCGGGCGATGCCCCGCAGCGACTGTATGCGGAACCCTTCATCCGAGAACCAGTAGACGGGGATCTCCTCCCATCCGATGAGCCCGATCCGATCGGTCAGCAGCCCGGTCATCGGGTGGTTTGGATAGTGGCTGAAGCGGAGGAAGTTCGCCCCCATCTCCTTTATGAGCTCCAGATCCCGATAGACCTTCCACATATCCGCGTAGCTCAACGCCCTTCCCGTAAGCGGATAGTCCTCGTGCCGGGAGACGCCGTTGAGGAAGATCGGCTCGCCGTTCCAAAGCAGACGGGCGCCCTCGGTGCGCACGTCGCGGAACCCGATCTGGGTTGTGAACTGATCCCCCGACGGCAGCCGGGCCTGAAGGAGATAAAGATGCGGAGTCTCCGGCGTCCAGGGCTTGGCGTCGGGCACGGGAAGGGCGAACCTTCCGTAAGCCAAATCAGGAGCGATCTGGACGAGCGGGATCTCCGTCTCCAGGAGGATCTCGTCCCCCGCGCAAAGGTCAAGTCGGAATTCGAGCGATCGATCCCTTCGAAAGGGAGTCAGGCGCAGCTGAACTCTCTCAGGAAGCACCGGCCCCTGAACCAGCACCCGACCTTCGAGCTTCGGGATCTCCCCCTCAAATCCGCCATGAGCGTCCAGACGGACGACATGTGTCGCCGGCAGGCCTTCCAGATACACATCCCGAAGGATCCCGCCGTAATTCCACCAGTCGGCGCAAACGTAGGGGACGATGTCCTTATGGTTCAGCCATTTTGGGGTCGGCTCGCCCCTCTTGGGTCGCCATGGGATGTTGTCAACGCGCACATATAGCAGGTTTTCGCCTTGACGGAGGTGATCCGACACGTCGAACACGAAGGGCGTGTAACCGCCTTCATGATAACCGAGCCATTCCCGGTTGAGCCACACGTCGGCTACATAGTTGGCGGCCAGAAACACGAGCCTGGTCCTCCCTCCCCGCCAATCCGGGGGGAGATGAAAAGAGGTGACATACCACACGCATCCCTGATACCGATCAGGAGGGGGGTTAACCGGGGCGGGCACTCGAAGGAGCGTCCAATTTGGGTCGTTATTGAGCTGGGGAACACCGTCGGCGAAAAGCTCCGGCACCTCATCCTCCAGCCGTTCTATCACCTCAGGCGTCCGCTTCGTCAGGCTCAACTCGTGATCGGCATCGGGAACCCTGCGGGCATACCAGTGGCCGGCAAGTTCAAGCGTCGGCCGGGTGCTCTGGCGTTCGAGCGAGGGGTAGATGATCCCGCCCTGTAGGGGGATCAACACGCCGTCGTGATCCTCAAGCTGGAAGGTCGGCGGCAGAGAGGCGAACCGCTCCTCGGGCTTTTCCGTTATGGTGATCTCCAGAGCCCGTCGGATCTCCGTCCCATCCGGTAGCTTGGCGACGATGGCGGCGGGGAAGGTGCCGGTGGGGGATTCCGGGGGGATCGTCGTCGTGAGCTGATAAATCCCTTTCCCTCGGGGTTGGAGGGGGATTTCGATCCGCTCCAGGATCACCAACCGGACCGAGGCCCGCTCCTCGGCTCCGGTCAGACGGCACTCCACCGTCGCCTCCTCGCCCACGAGGAGCGGATCGGGCTTCACTTTCACCTCCTGGATCTCAACCGTTGTAGCGGCTGACAAACAAAAAGGGATGAGAAGCATCAATCCAATCCTCATTGGGCTACCCTCTTTTACGGCCGGGCATCGCAATGCTGTGAGCGTTGCTCAACTTAAGAAGCGACACGCCGTGATATGATTATACCATATCCTCCAAGCTATGAGCCCGCCCCTTCAGGCGCGCCGGTCTTCATTCTGAGACGCTTGACTTTTAAATGAACATATGATAGAATTGTCATAGGAGGTGCGGCGTGGAGATAAGGCGGATAGTTCGACAACTTAAGGCCCTGGCTGATGAGGGAAGGATGGTGCTGTTTCTGATCCTATGTAGGGAGGAGTGTTGTGTGTGTGAGCTTGAGGCGATAACGGGGTGGGAGCAATCGAGGATATCACATCAACTGAGGTTGCTGAGGCTCTCCGGGTTGGTGGAAAGCCGTAGGGAGGGGAAATATGTGATTTACTTCGTCCCTGAGAGGATAAAAGAGGACGAGCTTTTCAGGGCTATATATCACAGGGCGGAGCTTCCATCGGAGATCGTCGATAAGATCCGGTTCGTCAAAAGTTTGAGGATGAGGGAGAGTGGGGAGACGGAAGCTTCGCGCGGGGCGATGGCTAACGGCTGAAAGGAGTAAAGGAAATGAAGCGGATTTTAAAGCCGGGCGGCCGTATCGGTTGGACAACCCCTGGTCCCTATCACGTTCAAGAGCTCCTGGATGTTTTCGCCGAGGTTTTAAAG
>QNBQ01000362.1 GCA_003645735.1 Candidatus Poribacteria bacterium | reverse complement strand
GTAAACACTTCATCGCCGGCCCGCATTTGATAGATGTATACCCCGCTCGCCGCCCTCTCGCCGGCCTCGTTTCTCCCGTCCCAGTAGGCGGCGGAGCCTCTGGAGGTGTAATACCCGGCCCTCAGATGGCCGAGATCCAGCTTTCTGACCAATCTGCCCGAAAGGTCGTAGATGTAGATGGTCACATACGCATCCTCGCGGAGCTGGAACGGTATCCAGGTATCCGGGTTAAACGGGTTCGGGTAGTTCTGAAGCAAAGCGGTGCGCTCGGGGAGGACCTTTACGCTCACCGGGAGAAGCCGCATCTCATGGTCCACCGCTATGATCCGATCGGACGGATCTATGGCCTTCAACGCGAGCTCCTGAACCGGGCTTCCGATGGCTAAGACGACGGTTCCGCCGTCGGGCGTCTTAAGCTCAACTGTTCCGTCGCTTGATACCTCGATGGCCCGGCCATACAGGGCCCAAACGGGCCTCTCGAGGCGCAGCTTAAACCCGCCCGTTGATCGTATCAGCACCGCCGACAGGTGAGGGCCGAGGGAGGAGGGCGCTCCCGGGGGAACTTGCTCGCCGAAATGCTTGCTCACCATCACCAGGTCGAAGATGTCAACCACGCCGTTGCCGTCCACATCGGGGTTGGGCGCCGTCGGGTCGACCGGATAAACGACCGTCTCGCCGAAATGTTTGCTCACGAAGACCAGGTCGAAGATATCCACCGCTCCGCTCCTGTCGGCATCCCAGCTCCTCAACCTCTCCACAACCTCCACCGAGCCGTCGATGACGTTCACGGCGATCGGCTTGAGCTCGACATCGGATAGGATCACGTTTTCGAGCTTCAACGCCGATGAGCCTGTTCTCTTGGCTTTGAACCTGACGATCGCCACCGCCCCGCTTCCCTCTATTCCGGTCCCTCCCTTACGGGTCACGGCTGCTCCCCGGATGACCCCGTTTTGAGCGTCGATCTCGGGATCGCGCCAGAAGGTCCCGACGCCGTCGGAGCTCATGAACCCGCCCTCCTCAACCGAGACCGCCTCAAGCAGGGACGGGTCGAATCTCAGATCGAACTGACATCCCGCCAGGTGCGATACCCGCTCGACGTAGACGAGGACTTCGACCTCATCGCCCACGGTCGCCGAGACGATCGGCGGCCTGATCTTGAAGACGGGTATGACGCCGCTGAGGCCGATGTCGACGGGCGATCTCAGCCACGGCTCGTAATCTATGCGATCCCCGACCACATCGCCGTCCCCGACCGGCCCGGGGCCTGACGGGTCGCCCCACCAGCATCCGCTCAGATCGAACCTGACCGATAGGGGAGCGGCGGGAGCGACCGAGGCGGCGTAATCCCTGTTCCCCTCGAAGTTGCAGGCCGAGACCTCCAGCTCCGGCCCGCTTATCCTCAGCCCTATGCCGTTCCTCGAAAACCCCACCCTCTCCAGCCGCACCCTCCCCGATACGGCGTCCAACCCGACGGAGTTATCGGTCAGGAGGACGCAGCGCATATCGACCGAGGAGCCGGCCGCCGAGCTCACGGCCTCGCCCCCAAACCTCACGATGGCGTATTCGGCGGAGAGCTCGCCTTTAATCCTCATCGACCCCCAATCGCCCGGGAGCGGATGCGATCCGACGCCGTCCCCGTTCGTATCGCCGCCGGTGTCGTCGAATATAGATGTGATGAGCACCGGCTCCTGAGGGGTGCCCCTGAGCCTCAGCCTCCCCTCCACGATCAGGCTCACATCCGGCCCAAGCTTCAGGATGATCCCGGGCGATATGCTCAAGCTCGACCCCTCCCGCACGTAGGAGGTGGCGGACAGGTAGATCGGCACGCCGGGGTTATCCCACCTGACCTCCCTCGACAGGTTGCCCCCCTTGATCTCGCCGCCCAGCAGCCTGATGCCCTTCATGTTCATCTGGCCGGTGAAATCGTTCTCCCCCACGGAATCGAACAGGTCGAACCTTATCGTGATCGGAAATCCATTGTTCCGCTCGAACCTGTTGCCCCTCACCGTTACCTCTCCATCCGTATCTATCCAGACCCCATCGGAGGCGCTGTGGGATATGACGCAATCGACGAGCTCGATCGAGGCGTTCCACGTGCACCGTATGGCTGAGCTGTCGGGGCCGGTGGCCTTACCCCCATATCTGATGATGCAGTTCCTCAGGTGAAGCTCCGCTCCCTCTCCGCTCGCCTTTATCCCCTCCCATAGGCCAGGGGCCGGCTTGGTCTCATCGCCGTCCCCGTTCGTGTCCCCTCCGGCGTCGTCGTAGATCGAGGTGAACAGGATCGGCTCATCCGGCGTGCCGATGGCTTTCAAAGCTCCCTGAACGATCAAGCTCCCGCCGGGATTGAACTTCAAGACGGTTCCGGGAGCGATCGAAAGGGATGAGTTTTTTCGAACGGTGAAGGAGCTCCCCACCGTATGAACCAAATGAATCGGAACCCCAGGGTTTTCCCATGCGACGTCCCTTGCGAACTCGCCGCCGATGCTTCCCGGCCTGAGCCTGATCCCCCTCTCACCCGTCAGGTCGTTCCCCTTAACCGAGTCGAACAGCTCGAAGGGGATGGTTATCGAATAGCCCGAGTTGTTCTCGAACCTGCAGCCCTCTATCGAGATCGACTCGCACTCGACCACATAGACGCCGTCCGATGAGCTGTCGGACACGACGCAGTTCCTCATCCGAAGCGATCCGGACCCCAGGCGGATCATCCCCTCTGCGCCCGCGCCGCCGTATCTGAAGACGCAGCCTTCGAAGGAGGCGCGACATCCGCTTATCTCCACCGCGTTCCACGGGCACGATCTCGGATCGGTAAGGCCATCCCCGTTCGTGTCGCCCCCCGCTTCGTCGTCCGCCCATGAGGTGAAGATCACCGGCAGGTCGGGCGTGCCGCGGATGGCGATGTCGTGCTTGAGGATCAGCCTCGACCCCTTCTTGAGCTTGATCACCGCCCCGGGCTCAACCTTCAGCTCGGCGAGGACGGAGACGCCGCCGGAGATCGCGTGTATCTCGCCGTATCTCCACGTCTGGGGGGCGGTTATCCTGGCGGAGTGGCTCACCAGCCTGTGGGGGACGCAGATCGCCTCCGACGAGGCGTTCCCCTCGTTGCCGTGCTCGTCCACAGCCGACACCGCGATGTGGTATTCCCTCCCGTTCTCCAGCCCCGTCAGCTCGAAAGCCGTTCCCTCCACCAGGTCGCTCCTCTGCCGATAAGGCGGCCCTTTCTCCTCGCCCCAATACACCCGATACCCGATCACATCTCCTTCCGGGCTGGGGCTCCAGCTCACCATCACCGATCCGCCCTTAAGCGTGTCCCTCGCCTCGACCGCCTGTGGGGGCGCCGGCGGGGTGAGGTCAACGATCAGCTCCACCT
>QNBQ01000361.1 GCA_003645735.1 Candidatus Poribacteria bacterium | reverse complement strand
GGGATGAGATAGATGTGATTTACTGTGAGGCCCACCCGCAGGTCAAATCGTCTGCGATCTTCATCTATGACAACCGCCCCGGCGGGTTGGGGATAGCGGATGTGATCTGGGAGAACGTGGATAGGTTGTTAGATGGGGCATATCAGCTGCTGCTGGATTGTCCTTGTAAAGAGGGATGCCCCGCCTGTCTCAAGATATTCGAGTGTCGCGTCCCCAGCCCGAACGAGGGGTTGGACAAGAGGGGAGCGATAGAGCTTCTGGGGAGATTTTTGAAGAAGGAGGGATGGGAGAGGGTTATAAAGTTCAGATATGATAAGGTCGACGATCCCGAGAGGGCCAGGCAGATAAGGGATGAGGTTTTGAGGATAATGAGGAACAAGCTCGGGATCACGATAGAGCATCCCGCCCCTCTGGTTCTCAGCTCGGAGGAAGCGGAGAAACACAAAGCGGATGGGATATGGACCGGGGATAAGGTGATCGTCAAGGAGGTGACGGAAGACTACATGGTCTGGCTCCTGGCCCACGAATACACCCATCAATGGGAGTTCGGGGAGGAGAACATCGCCTCCGCCCTCTGCGATACCAAGGTTGTGCCGGATGAGAAACTCTTCTCCGAAGGTTTCGCCGAGTGGGTGGGGTTTAAAGTCCTAGACTTCTACGGCTTGGGATATGAGATGGAAAAGTTCGGCAGACATTCCCCCCACGGCTTCAGCCCCTACAGCGAGGGCTTTGAGATATTGAAGTGGATCGAGGATCAGGACGGGGCACATGCGGTCGTGGAGTTCATCAGGACGGGTGAGGGGTATGACCTGAGGGAGCTTTTCGAGAGGAGCGGGATGATAGAAAGGATAGCTGAGCTCCAGGTGAAGAGGTCGGTTTGATCCCCCGCCCCGTCGATCCTCTGGCCCTCCGGATCAGCTAAGAGCTGAAGGGCATCCATATAAATCCTCAGGGGAGGATTAAGATGTTCTTCGGAGTGTTTCAACTGGGGCCCGTTCAAAGGTTCATATCCTGTTCCAGGAAGCTTCAGGATCTGTGGTCCAGCTCATATCTGCTTTCCTTCCTGAGCTGCGAGGCTATGGCCGCCGTTTTACGGCGCGGCGGTGAGATCATATATCCTTCGTTGGAGGATCAGCCTCTCTTCAGCTACGTATGGAGGCTGGGGGAGGAGGGGAAGAAGCCTTGGGAATGTCCCCCTTCCGATCAGGAGTTAATGCCCACCCTCCCAAACAGGTTCGTGTGTAAGCTGACATCGGAGACTGTGATCTCCTGCGGCATCCTAGCGGAGGCTGAGAAGACTGTGAGGAACACATTTGCCGAGTTCGCCAGGAAGGTAAAACAGGAGATCGAGGGAAAGATAAAGCTCTGTTGGATATGGGAGGAGATCTGGAACAGGCAGATAGAAGGATTTCTCGAGATCTACTGGGTCATCTCCCCTTTAAACTCCGAGAATTACGTCAAATCCTATCAACAGGCGGAGAACCTCTTCGGCGCAAGGAAAGCCGTCAGGGATTTCAACCAAACGGGGGAGCCCGGATACAAATGCACCCTCTGCGGTTTACGTCAACCCCTCCATCACAGCCCGAGCGCGGTCGTTGGGAGGGGCGAGGTGAGGAAGTTTTGGAATGAGATGCGCCGGGCCATGGGTTATAGGTTCAGGGAGGGCGAGCACCTATGCGCCGTTTGCACGCTTAAGCGGCTGATGCCTCAATACATATTCGGCCTGAAGGCCGAGTTCCCTTCCACCAGCTCGATGGCCGTGGCCGATTTTGTGTGGGATGTGATGGAGAGGTATAGAGCCGACGAAACCTCCTTCAAGAAGGGTGACAGAGATATCATCGAGGACTTCGTCAAGAAAGCGAGGAACGTCAGGCGTCAAGCGGGCTTGGACTTTGACGTCAAGCCGTTGCCCAGAACCGAGCGTCTGGCCGGAGGCACGCCCGCACTCGGGAAGCTCTCGAAATTGGACGGCGATTGGCTCATAAACGATACCTATACGACCCTCCTCAGGAGAGAAGAGGTCGATTCCGCCGCCATCACGGAGGCGATGAAATCCCTGGATCTCCTCGTATCCAGGGTTGATGAGGTGCTTAAACGTCAGGGCTTGCCCCGTTCATCGGGGCCTTCCAAGTATTACGCCATATTTCAAATGGATGGGGATGATATGGGGGACAGGATAGCCAAGTGCAGGACGGAAGATGAGCACAGGGAATTCAGCAGATCGGTATCCGGCTTCCCCCTCGAAGGGGCCATACCGATAGTGGAAGGCAAACACCTCGGGAAGGTGATCTATTTCGGAGGGGATGAGGGGATAGCGATGGTTTCCATCGGCCATCTACTGCCCGTTTTGGAGGAGTGCAGGGAGGAGTTTCAGAGGAGAGTGGGAGCCACGGCCTCAGTAGGAGCGGTTATAGCTCACCATAAGCAGCCGCTGTTCCAAGTCTTGGACGGGGTGAGAGGAGCCCTTAACACGATCAAGATGAGAGGGAAGAAGGGATTTTGTATCGCCCTGATGAAGAGATCAGGGGATCTCTCATATGGAATCGCTAAATGGGAATACAGCGGCCTCAAGGTCATACCTCTTCTGCAGGAGCTGGTGGAAAGCTACAGGAAAGGATGGATATCGAGGAGGTGGTACCACCGATTGGCGATGGAAAGGCTCGGATTAGAGGGGGAGCTCGACCTCGCCTGGGCGGAAATAGGCCGCCTCGTCCGGAGGAGCGCTGACGAGAGGGGGATGCCTCCCTCAAGGATCAAAGACCTTGTGGACGGGTTGAGGACCTTGTTTGTGAAGCTGGGGGATCTAACCTCATTTATAGCGCTCATGGACATAGCCGCTTTCATAGCAGCAGGAGGTGGGGCATGAGGATATTCATCCGTCCCTTGGACGTCCAATTCTACCGGGACGGCCGTCCCTTCGATGCGGGGATCGAGTCCGCAGGCAGCTCCTCCCTGCTCCCCCACCCACGCACCATATACGGCGCTCTGAGGGCATGTATATTGGCGCGCCACTCATGCTGGGGAGGGTGGCCAAGCGATCAGGCGGTGAAAAAGGTCGTGGGACAATCCCCCTTCAAATTCGGCTCCCTCGCGATAAAAGGCCCGGTGTTGGGGCGTCTCCGGAGGGATCTGGAAACTTTTTATCCGATTCCCAAAGATCTGGTGAAGTTGAAGGATCAGGATGAGATAATTCAATTAGCTCCCAAAGAGAGTGAACACGCGCTTAACAAGATCTCGAACTTAAAATACCAGCTCTTCCCCACGACGGCGGAGCATCACGTTGAGGAGATAGAAGAGAAGGAAAGGTATTTCATCGATCATTACAACCTGTATCAATATCTGAGCGGCAGACCTCCCCAAAGAGAGAGGAAT
>QNBQ01000360.1 GCA_003645735.1 Candidatus Poribacteria bacterium | reverse complement strand
TGGCCGTGACGGGGCCTGAGAGGGTCGGAGCGGGCAACGAGGTCGAGTTCCAGCTGACGCTGAGCAACACGGGCGACGCGGCGGTCACGGGGGTTCAGATCGAGGTGCGATCCGACGCGTTCGAGCCCATAGATCGCCCGACGATCGACGAGCTTAAACCGGGCCAGACCGAAAAGCTGACCCTCAGAGCGGTCCCCGTCAAAAGCGGGAGGCAGATATGCACGTTCGCCGCCGTCTCGCCCGAGGGGATCGAGTGCGTCTCCTCGACGACCGTGGAGGTCGTCCCGCCCCGGATGACCCTCTCGACGAGCGGCCCCGATCTGGTCAAGCTCATGGAGGGGTTTTCGCTTGCGATCGAGGTCGATAACGTCGGCGAGTTCCCGATCAGAAACGCGAAGGCGACGCTCTCCGCCCCCGAGGGGATCGAGCTGGAGCGCGAGGAGCTGGATCTCGGGGACATCGAGCCGGGCGGCACGGTTAAGGGTGAGGTGATGGTCAGGGCCGTGGCCGAAGGGGTTTGGACGGTCAAGGTCGCGGTCAGGTGCGACGGCGGGGGGAAGGCCGAGGGAGAGGTGACGGTGCGGGCGGCGGCGCCGAAGCTGGCGCTGTCCCTGTCGAGGAAGCTGATACCCCTCAAGGTCTCGGAGAAAGCCATATTAACCGTGACCGTCTCGAACGACGGGGACGCGCCGGCGGAGGGGGTGAGCGTGTCCGTCGACTCCCCTCCGGAGGGCCTCCAAATCTCGCCGATGAGCTTGAAGCTGGGCGATATCGAGCCGGGCGGCTCGGCGCAGGGGGATATGGAGATCACGCCGCTTTCACCCGGCAGATATGACCTCAAGCTCAAGGCCGGCTGCGCCCAAGGCGTCGAGGCGGAGGTCGAGCTGACCGTCGTCTCCGTATCGCGGCCCGAGATAAGGGTGGCGGTGACGGACGACCCCGATCCGGGCTTAGCGGGCGGTGAGGTGGTCTACAGGGTGAAGGTGAGCAACGTGGGAACGGAGGAGGCGAGATCGGTCGAGCTGACGGCCTCCTTCCCGCCTCAGCTTGCCATAAAGGACGTGAAAAGCTCCAAAGGGGAGGTATCGGTGAGCGAGGGGAAGGCGGTGGTGCGGATCGGATCGATCAAGCCGGGCGAGGAGGTGAACCTGACCTTCAAGGTCGACGCGTTGGAGCCGGGCGACTTGATAGTCCGGTTCGCGATCAAAGCAGCCCCGCCAATAGGGACGATCTCGGCGGAGGAGATGACGAGCATCATCGGGTCGGAAGGGGGTAGGTGAGGAGATCGTCGGGCTCAACCCGCCCGGCCAGCAGATCCCTCGCCAACTTATCACGCGTTTGAACCTCCTCCGGAGCCTTTCTCGCCTCCCTCCCGCCTTTCGGATCGGATGACCGTTCCCTCAAAACCCTCTTGGCCTGAGGATATGAAACGGGCTATATGTGAGGCGAACTCCTCCAGCGTCCCCAGGCTCTCCCGGAGATGCCTGTGGATCTCCCTGGGGTCTATGACCCTATACTCGCGCACGAGGACGTTCCTCAGCCCCACCATCTCGTGCATCTTATCCCTCAGCTTTAGGGGGATTACCCCCTCCTGCCACAGCACGTCGAATATATCGTGATAGCTCTCCGCCCTCCTCAGGCAGAGCCTCGATATGATCCTCGCCCCTATGTCGATACAGGCCTGGATGGCCTTCTGAAGGGCGCGCTCTACCACGTGCTGCAGCTCCACATCGCCGAGGTATTCCTCTAGGGAAACGCTCTGCTTCCGCCTCAGCAGGGCCAGCTCCTCCTCGATCAACCCGATCAGCTCCTCAACGATCCGGTTTTGCAAACCTCCCATCCTTGACCCTCCCGATGATCCCCTCCCAGAGAACCCTCCTCAGGAAGGAGAGGTCGAAATGCTCCAGCATGGTCTCGCCGGCCGCTTCCCTCACCGCCGACGCCACTCTTTCTATCAGATCGCCCACGCCCTCACCTCCTTGGGCGGAGAACTCTCCCCGGCGACTCGCCCGTGTGCTCCCCCTCCACCACGACCGCCCTCCCGTTCACGATAACCCATTTGATCCCCTTCGGGAACCTGTGGGGATCGGAGTAGGTCGCCCTGTCCTCGAGCTCGTCGAGGTCGAAGACCACGAGATCCGCTTTGGCCCCCGCTTTTATCACGCCCCTGTCCCTCAGCCCGATCCTGGAGGCCGGGAGGGAGGTCATCTTTCTGATGGCCTCCTCGATCGTAAGCAGCTTCAGCTCCTTGACGTAACGCTTGATAACCCTGGGGAAGGCGCCGTAGTTCCTGGGATGGATAGGAGAGCCGCCCAACGGGCCGTCGGGCGAGATGGCCGATCCGTCCGATCCTATCGCCCCCAGCCTGCCGCATACGATCCGATCCACGTCCTCCTGTGACATCGAGAAGGAGATGACCAACGCCCTTCCCCCCTCCTCCGCCACGAGCCGGACGAGGAGCTCCTCCGGGTCAACCCCCCTCTTTTTCGCCGCCTCGCTCAGCCTCAGCCCCATGAGATCTCTATTCCTCTCCAGATGGGCCAACATGAGATCATCAGGCTCCCACCCCCGCCGCTTTTTGAGCTCCTCGATCACACGCGCCCTCGTCCCGGGATCGTTAAGCCTCCTGATCATCTCCTCAGGCCCGGCGTCGTGAACCCAGTCGGGCAGGTAGGCCGACAGGTGTGTCGACCCGGCCTCGTAGGGGTAGGCGTCGTATCCGATCCTCAGCCCCTCTCTCACCTTCCCCTCGAACCACTCCAGCGCCTCCCCGGCCCTGCCCCAGTTCCGCCTCCCGCTGCATTTGAGGTGCGATACCTCCACGAAGACGCCCGATCCCCTGGCCACCTCGGCCATCTCCTCCAGCGCCTCGAAAAGCCTATCGCCCTCCGATCTTATGTGGCATGAGAACAGCCCCCCGCGGTCGGCCGCGACCTGGGCCAGGGCCGTCAGCTCCCGGACGTCGGCGTATGAGGAGGGGGGATAGATAAGCCCCGCCGACAGGCCAGCCGCCCCCTCGTCCAGGGATCTCCCCAACAGGCGGCGCATCTCGGATATCTCCTCCGCCGAGGCCTTCCTCGCCTCGAACCCCACTGCCGCGGCCCTCAGGGCGCCGTGCCCCACCAGGACGACGACGTTCAGGCTCACCCTCCCCTCCAGCCTCGCGATGTATTCGCCCGTGGTCTCGAAATCCCAAACCTCCTCCACGAACCCGGCGTATCCGAGCGCCTCGGCCAGCTGACGCCTCACCCTTTCGGGCGCGGGATGTGGGCTCATCCCGCAGTTGCCCACGACCTCTGTCGTCACCCCCTGCATCACCTTGCTCATCGCCCTGCCGTCCAGGAGCAGCTGGAAGTCGGAGTGGGAGTGGAT
>QNBQ01000359.1 GCA_003645735.1 Candidatus Poribacteria bacterium | reverse complement strand
TCCAACTGTATCGTCGTCCGCGCCTACGACCCCCAGGATCACTCCGAACAGCCCGCCGGGAAGCAGATCGGGTGGTATCAGCGCACGAGCGGCATATGGCAGACCGTCTACATGGAGCCGAGGCCCGAGACATACATCGACCTCGTCCACATCTACCCGGATATCGATTCGGGGAAAGCAACCTTCAAGGTCAGGGTCCGCAACCTGGGCGAGGCCGGGTCGATCAGGATAACCGTCACCTCGCCCAGAGGGGAGAGGCTTTCGAGGGAATATCCGCTGCCGGACGAAGAGGTGCTGCTCGAGTTCCCGATCCCCGACCCGCTCCTTTGGGAGCCCGAGACACCTCACCTTTACGGGGCGAGGGTCGAGCTGGCGGCCGGCGGGGAGGTGATCGACGCGATCGACACGTATTTCGGGATGAGGAAGATCTCGACCGATCGCCTGCCTGGCAGGGATTATCGATACATCTTCCTGAACAACCACCCCGTCTACCTGCGCGGCGCCCTCGATCAATCGTTCAACCCCTGGGGGATCTACACCTTCCCCTCGGACGAGGCGATAAAGCTCGATCTGGAGAGGGCCAAACGGTTCGGCTTCAACTTCCTGAGGCTGCACATCAAGATCGAGGAGCCGAGGTTCTTCTACTGGGCCGACAGGTTGGGCGTGATGTTGATGTGCGATATGCCGAACTTCGCCCGCTACACCGAAAAATCGAAGGAGAGATGGGAGAGGACGTTGCGGGACGCCATAGAGCGCGACTTCAACCACCCCTCCATCATAGCCTGGTGCCTGTTCAACGAGACGTGGGGGCTTCACCCCTACGACGAGGAGAGGCAGGAGTGGGTCAGGTCGATGTATGAGCTGGCCAAAAAGCTCGATCCCACGAGGCTGGTGGAGGACATGTCGCCCTGCCGATACGATCACGTCAAGACGGATATCAACTCGTGGCATTTTTACATCAACGACTACGAGCGGGCCAAAAAACACATCGCCGAGGTGGTCGAGAAGACCTATCCCGGCTCGACCTTCAACTACACCGGCGAAAACAGGCAGGGTGACGAGCCGCTGATGAACTCCGAATACGGGGGGATATCGGCGGGGATGGGCGATATGGACGTGTCGTGGGCCTTTAAGTTCCTCACGAACGAGCTGAGGCTGCACGAGAAGATCTGCGGCTACGTCTACACGGAGCTTATGGACATCGAGTGGGAGCACAACGGCTTCATGAACTACGACAGGACGGTCAAGGAGTTCGGATACGATCCAGCCCTTCTGAACTCGGCCGATTTCGTCGCCATAGACCATCCCCCGGGGAAGAGGTTCAGGCCGGGCGAGATCTTCAGGGCCGACGTCTACGTCAGCCACTTCTCCAATAGGGAAGTGAGGGAGGCAACGTTAAGGTGGAGATTGGACGGGGTTGACAGGTGGGGCATGCCGAGGCCGGGGCTGGCGACGGGGGCGGTCGAGGTTCCGTTCGAGAGATACAGGGTTGAAAAGGTTCACACGATCGAGCTGAAACTGCCGGAGGAGTGTATGCACGCGAGGCTGCACGTCTGGGTCGAGGACGAGGGGGGAGCCGTCTTGGCCTGGAACTTCGTCGATATGGAGATCTTCGACATCAGGCCGCCCAGGCTCGAAAGATGCGGCGGTTCGATCGTTATCAGGTTCACGCCCGGCGATAAGGTCAGATCGGAGTGGGACGCCGAGGAGAGGATTCACAGGGTGGAGGGGATCGGCGATGTGGTCTGGGGAAGAGACGTGGGATACTTCGAGTATGAGGTCGACCCGACCGTTCCGGTGGAGGAGATCAAGGGGATGAGGTTGATCTTCGAAGCCTCTTCGGGGACGCCCACGCTCAGGCAGACCGAGCCGCGGAAGATCCCGACGGATCTGACGATCTCGATAAACGGCGTGGAGGTGAAAACGATCACCATCCCCGATGCGCCGGCGGACAGCAGGGGAGCGCTTTCCTACATAAACGGCCTGCCGGGCAAATACGGCTTCCTGATGAACGTCGAGGTTCCCGGGAGGTTGATGGGCACGATAAAGGCCGCCAGTCGCGGGAGAAAGCTCACCCTCGCTTTCAAGGTGAAGGGAAGCGCGAGGAATAGAAACGGCCTGATCCTCTTCGGATGCAGGACGGGGAGGTATCCGGTCGATCCGTGTTTGATACTGTTGCTGGATTCCTCCACCTCTCAATCAGGAGGACGGGGCTGAAGGAGGTATGAGATATGCTCGAGCTTATGATCCTCCTCTTCTGTTCGACCGGGGAGGTGGCGGTTAAATCGATCATAAGGCCCGACGGGGCCACGTCGGCCAACTTGTTGGTTAACCCCGGTTTCGAACGGATCGAGGAGGGAAAACCGATCGGCTGGCTGCCGTATGGGGAGGGGTTCGAGATAGACAGGGAGGTGAGCAGATCGGGCGGCGCGAGCATCAGGTGTGAAGGGAGCAGGACGGGCGCCTATCAGGTGATCGCTCTGAACCAGGACGAACCGAGGCCCCTGTTCATAAGCGGCTGGAGCAAAGCGGAGGGCGTGGACGGCTCGCCCGATAACAACTACTCGCTCTACGTCGACATCATCTACGCCGACGGGACGCCCCTCTGGGGGCAAACGGCCAGGTTCAGCACCGGGACACACGATTGGGAGTATCGGGAGAGGGTCATCATGCCCGAAAAGCCGGTCAAAGAGCTAAGATTCTACGCCCTCTTCAGGGGACACAAGGGAAGGGCCTGGTTCGACGACCTGAGGCTGGTCGAGATACGGCCTAAGGGGGAGGCGATCTGGTTCGACGGGTCGATCGTCCAGCTCGAAGGGATCTCCCCCCGCCCGTCGGCGAAGAATTTCGAGATCGAAGTGGACGATAAGCTGAGGCTCGTCTTGAACGAGGACGGATGGGTCGTGGGCGCTTTGTGGGACGGGGATGAGCTGCCGCTCCGCCCCTCACCGCTCGTCTACCTGCGCGATTTCAACGCCAACTCCGACCTGATCGCCCCCCGAGGGAAGCTGATCCGCGAGGGGGATCTTTACCGGTTCGTCGGCGAGGCGCCCTCGCTGGGGCTGAAGGTCGAGCTGAAGCTCATCCCCAAAGGGTCGCACCTCCGGATGGACGGCGAGGTGAAGAGCCTGAGGGAGGAGGACAGGGCGGTCACGGTTTACATATCGCTTCCGATCGGCGAGAGGGGATGGCTGTGGTGGGATTACGCCCGCCGCTCGACCGTCATATCGAAGGCCGAGCTGATGAACGTCAAGTATTGCGGCGCCGGCGCCACCGGCTACATCTCCATCTACCCCATCGGGTGCGTCCAGGACGAGAGACACGCCGTCTGCATCGGGATCCCCATGGACAGGCCGAGGGTTTACAGGATAGG
>QNBQ01000358.1 GCA_003645735.1 Candidatus Poribacteria bacterium | reverse complement strand
CGTTTATCAGCTGGGGAAGCTCGTCCAGCCTGAACCTCCGCAGCATCCTCCCCGCCTTCGTCACCCTCGGATCGCCCCCCGCCGTCACCCTTGAGCCGAGCTTATGGGCGTCCCTGACCATCGACCTGAACTTATACATCGTGAAGGGCCTCCCCCCGAGTCCGACCCTCCTGGCCCTGTAAACAATGGGGCCGGGCGAGCTGAGCTTGACTATCAGCGCGCAGATCAGCATCAAGGGGGAGAGCGCCAGAAGCATCGCCGAGGCCAGGGCCAGGTCGATCAGCCTCTTCCCCATCCCCTCAACACCTCCTCGTAAACCTCCACCAGCCTCTTCCCCACGGCCCTCCAGGAGTATTTGGATTCGACCAGCTTTCTGCCGTTAAGCCCTATCCTGGCCCTCCATCCGCCGTCCTTGATCAGCCCTATCACCTCGCGGGCGAAATCGGAGGGGTCGTCCGCCACCAGCAGATCCCTGCCGGGGACACCCTCTATCCCCTCGAAGCCGAAGGAGGTGGTCACGACCGGCACGCCCATCGCCATCGCCTCCAGGTTCTTCGTCTGTATCCCCGATCCGGAGCGAAGCGGACAGACGAAGACGGCGGCCCTTCTGAAGTAAGGCCTCACGTCGTCCACGTGGCCCGTCACGACCGTATCTCCGCTCACCTCCAGCGCCCTGACCTTGGGCGGGGGGTTGTTGCCCACCACGTAGAACTTGATGTCCGGCACGGCCCGCTTTATCAGCGGGAGGATCTCCCTGTGGAAGTAGAGGACGGCGTCGTCGTTCGGGAAGTAGCCCATCGTGCCGGTGAAGAGCACCATGTGTTCGTAAGGCCCGCTTGAGGGTCGGAAGTATTCCGTGTCCACCGCCGTGGGTATCACGTGTATCCTGAGGGAGGGGTCGCGCATCAGGAGGTGATCCCTGTCGACGGGCGAGGCGACGATCGATGCGTCGAACCTCCGCGCTATCTCCACCTCATACCTCCAGACCCTCCTGTGCTCCAGGAAGAGGAGGGGGAAGGAGGGGGATCTGTCGAGCATCATCCTCCGCTGCAGGTTGAGCGCCATCGAATCGGACAGATCCAGCACCTTGGGCATCCTCTCCCTCGAGACATACTGGCCCATCCTGAAAAGCTGGGCGTGGATCAGGTCGTAGCGCTTCCCCTTCAACATCGATCTCACGGCCGATCTGAGCTTACGGGAGAACCAGTAGCCGTTTTGGAGGGGTGAGCGTTTGAAGAGGGCGAGGGCGGCTCCCAGCGCGGCGCGCGCCTTGGAGAACCTGATGGCCTTGACCTCGCCGCAAAGCCCTTTGAGGCGCTCGGCGCTTTCGAGATCGGCCTCCGTCTCGGCGAAACAGATCAGATCGACCTCGCCCCCGGCTTCGACGATATACCTGATGAAGTTGTAAGCCCTGATCTTATCCCCCCGTTGGGGGGGGAAAGGGGTTCTGAGGGTGAGGAAAAGGATCTTCACTCCTTTTTGGCTTCGCCCTTTTCGGGCAGCTCGGCCTCCTCGACGAGCATTATGGGTATGCCGTCCCTTATCGGGTATCTCCTGCCGCAGGAGAGGCAGATCAGCTTCTGGTTCTCCTCGTCGTATTTTATGTCCCCTTTACAGGCCGGACAGGCGAGTATTTCGAGGAGCTTTTCGTCGATCATGGCCTCCACCTCGCAGAGGGCTGTTTTTTAGAAGCCCTTCATCTGCCGCAGCACTTCTTGTATTTCTTCCCGCTGCCGCACGGACAGGGGTCGTTCCGGCCTATCTTGTTCTTCCTCCTGCCCTTCCTCTTTTTCTTCTTCCTGGAGGTTTGGGCGGCCTGGGCCGCCTCGGCGCTGGGCGCGCTCCTGACGGGCGCTCCGGCCCTCATCCTGCCCCAAGCCGGATACCTGCTCCTGGGCGCCGCCTCGGTCGTCAAAACGGCCTTGAACATATACTCCGTCACGTCCTCCTTGATCCGCCTGACCATGTTGGTGAAGATCTCGAACGCCTCCCTTTGGAACTCGATGAGGGGGTCCTTGCCGCCGTAGCCGCGCAGGCCGATCCCCTCCTCCACGTAGTCGATCTCCCTCAGCGCGTTCATCCAGTGGTAGTCGATCCTGTCCAGCATCACGAGCCTCTCCAGCTTTCTCATCTGCTCCTCGCCCAGCTCCTGCTCCCTCCTCTCATAGGCCGCCTTCAGCTCGGATATCAGCCGCTCCTTAAGCTCGTCGTATGAGAGCGACCTGGGGTCGACGTCCCAGGAGTTCATGTCCAGGTTGTAGGCCGATTTGACCCAGCTTATAAGCCCCTCGATGTTGCCCTCCTCGGGGTCTCGATCGGGCAGGAACTCCTCCAGCCTCTCCTCCACCACCTCCTCCAGCATGGCCAGTATCTCGTCCTTCAGGTTCTCCTGGCGCAGGATCATATCGCGCTGCTCGTAGATGATCTTCCGCTGGGTGTTTATGATGTCGTCGAACTTCAGGAGGTATTTCCTCATCTCGAAGTGCATCTCCTCGACCCGCTTCTGCGCCTTTTCGATCGCCTTGGTCACCCAGGGGTGTTCTATGGGTGTGTCGTCGTCCATGCCGAGCTTCTCCATGAGCGATTTGAGCTTCTGCGAGCCGAACTTCTGGAGCAGGTCGTCCTCGAGCGAGACGTAGAACCTGGAGGAGCCGGGATCGCCCTGTCTTCCTGCGCGTCCCCTCAGCTGGTTGTCTATCCTCCTGGAGTCGTGCCTTTCGGTGCCGATCACGTGCAGGCCGCCCTTCTCGGCCACTCCCTCCCCGAGCACGATGTCCACTCCTCGCCCGGCCATGTTGGTCGCCACCGTCACGGCATACGGCTGGCCGGCCTTCTTTATGATCTCCGCCTCCCTCTCGTGTTCCTTCGCGTTGAGCACCTGGTGGGGGATGCCCTCCTTCTTGAGCATCCTGCTCAGCTTCTCCGACTTCTCGATCGATGTCGTCCCGACCAGCACCGGCCTGCCCTGCTTGTAGAGCTCCTTGATCTCCCTCACAACGGCCCTGAACTTCGCCTCCTCCGTCCTGTAGACCACGTCCGGGTAGTCGATCCGGATCATCGGCTTGTTGGTGGGGATCACCACCACGTGCATCCCGTATATCTCGATGAACTCCTTCTCCTCGGTCTTGGCCGTTCCGGTCATGCCGGCCAGTTTCTCATACATCCTGAAGTAGTTCTGGTAGGAGATCCTCGCCAGCGTCTGGGTTTCCTGGACGATCCTGACCCCCTCCTTTGCCTCGATCGCCTGGTGCAGCCCGTCGCTCAACCTCTTGCCGAACTGGAGCCTGCCGGTGTATTCATCGACGAGTATCACCTGTCCGTTTTTCACCACGTAGTCGACGTCCCGCTTGTAGAGGGCGTGGGCGACCAGCGCCTG
>QNBQ01000357.1 GCA_003645735.1 Candidatus Poribacteria bacterium | reverse complement strand
TCCCCGGTGTGTCCCACTCGTCGATGTTAACGTCGATTATCCTCTGGCCGTTCATGTCGATCGTTATGAACGGCCCCTTACAGGTTATGACGACGTGGTTCCACTCACCAGCGGGCTTGACGGCGTTGACCTTAGGGGGGACGAGGTCGTAAAGCGCGCCGCAGTCGTGTTTGCCCGGGTTCTCCTTCCCGTAGGTGTCCAGTATCTGCATCTCAAGACCGGTGTTGACCGGATCGGACAGATCCGACCACCTGAAGAATATGCCGCTGTTGACGCCCGGGTCGATCTTGAAATCGATCTTCAGGATGAAATCGTCGAACTGCTCCAGCGTGTATAGATACCCCCCGCCCTTGGCCAGGCAGAGGATCGCCTTCTCCTCCTCGTCGACCGTCCAGCCCTCCTTGTTGCCCGTGGCGTCCCATCCGTTCAAAGTCTCGCCGTCAAACAACAGCTTCCACCCCTCCATCCTCTCCTTTTCGGTCAACGCGTTCAACATGTCGATCACCTCTCGTTGTTAGGCGTTTTTCGGGGATTTTAACAGAAAAACCCGCCGGAGGCAACGGCATGCGGTGCCCTATTCGGCCTTTTTGAGCCTCCAGCGATAGTCCTCCAGGAGCTTCCGGTAGAAGTAGAGATACTCGTAAAGCTCAGGCGGGTCTTTGGAGAGGACGAGCTCGTGGTTCTCTATGACCTCGAACCTCATGTAAAGCGGCAGCTCCTCGAAGACGTAGACGTCGTATCTTTTCCCATAGACGTCCACCTTCTCGAACACCTCGAACAGCAGCTTGACCTTATCCTGGCCGGGGGCGACGATGCATATGTCGATGTCTCCCCTCACCACGTCGCCCCTCACCTGTGACCCGAAAAGCAGAACGCCCAACACCCTGGGCTTCAGAAATTCGAAATCCCTCCTCACCTGTTCAATTATCTCCTTCGAAGCCACTCCCTGACCACCTCCGAGAACCTCTCAAACATCCCCAGATCGGAGCGGATGAATTTCAAAACCAGCTCATCCGCTATGGCGTTATACTCGTGGACGAGTCTGTTTCTGAGCCCGTTCGCCCTCCTCAGGAAACCTGCCATCTCCTCGCTTAGAACCCCTTTCCTGGCCAGCTTATCTATGTTGGAATAATCGTCCGTCGCCGAGCTCCCCATGTCCCTCAGCATCATGGCGCATACATCCATCGAAGCTTCCACGATCTCCTGAAGCGCCTTGAAGGTCGCGAGCCTTGTCTTTGTGTCGGAGGAGAACTCCTCCACCGAATATCCTGAGGTCCATGAGATCACGTTTCCCATCCTCTCACGTATCAGCTCAAGCTTCTGAGCGTATCTCCTTTCCCTCTCCTCCCTCATAATTTCCTCCGGAGTCCCGCCTCAATAAAGCATACCATGAAGGCGTCTGACGGATCAAATGGAAGCGGTTTCAAACCGCGTTTGATTTTCCGACTTCGAAACTGTTATCCTTACAAAGGCGAACTTCAACGGGGAGGACAGAGGATGAGCGAGCTTTTGAAACCGGTTATCGTCCCGATGTATACGCCTTTCGACGAGGACGGCTCGTTGGACGAGAGGGGCGTCGTCGAGCTTATAAACTGGCTCATCGGCAAGGGGGTCAGGGCCATTTATGTGAGGAGCGGTGTCGGCGGGAAGTGGAAGCTGAAGCTCGACGAGGTGAAGAGGCTGGCGGAGATATCCGTCGAAGCGGCGGGCGGAAGGGCGGCGATACTGGTCGGGTGTGAGGGGGAGTGGGACGGCGACCTGGGGTCGAAGCCCGACCCGGTGGCCTACACCGAGGGGTCGTGTGAGCTGGCCGAATACGCCGAGGAGGTGGGCGCCGACGGGATCTTCCTGGCGATGCCCATGGCCCTCGGCTCGGAGGGATCCGATCCGGTTGAGACCTCGATCCGATACTTCTCCGCGGTCAGATCCCATACCTCCCTCCCCATACTGCTCCATCAGCTCAGGGGGACGCCCGAGGGGTTCAAGCTGAACCCTAAGCTCCTGAAGGGGCTGCTCGATCTAGGCGGATTCCTGGGGATCAAGGTCTCGACGGACGACCCATCCGAGTTCGAGAGGGCGGCGGGGATGATGAAGGGGACGGGGTTCGCCCTCATATGCGGCAACGAGAGGCTCTGGCTGGACGCGCTGAGGGTCGGCGCCGTATCGGTCATCGGGGGAGGCGGCAACGTCTACCCGGAGCTTATGGAGCTGGTTTACAGGAGGTTCAAGGAGGGGGATGTGGAGGGGGCCGAGCGGTTTCAAAAGCGAATCTGCGAGCTCCTCGACGCGACGAAGGGGCTGCCGGGGATCTTCTGGCGGCAATACTTGATCTTGAAAGGAGTGGGGATGAAACCGTTCGATCGGGACGGCCGGAGGCCGCTCCCCGACGAGGTCGTCAGAAGGGCGGCCGAGAGGGTGGATGAGATATTGGGGCTTGTATCCGCATAGCCGGCTCGGTTATAATCATGATCGCAGATCGCGAAGGAGGGTCGGGGGATGAGAAGGGTTGAGGAGCTTATATCGCGGATGACGCTTGAGGAGAAGATCGCCCAGCTCGGGTCGATCCCCATCGGGGAGCTGATGGAAAACGGTAAGTTCTCGGTCGAGAAGGCCGAGGAGAGGCTTAAAAACGGCATAGGACAGATAACCCGTATCGCGGGGTGGAGCAGGCTGGAGCCCAAAGAGGCCGCCGAGCTGGCAAACGCCGTCCAGAGGTTCCTCCTCGAGAACACCAGGCTCAAGATACCGGCCATAGTCCACGAGGAGTGCCTCACCGGCTTCATGGCGAATAAGGCGACCACCTTCCCCCAGGCGATAGGGCTCGCCAGCACTTGGGAGCCCGAGCTGATAGAGCGGATGACGACGGTCATACGCCAGCAGATGCGGGCCGTCGGGGCGCATCAGGGTTTGTCGCCTGTGCTCGACGTGGTCAGGGATCCCAGGTGGGGCCGGACCGAGGAGACCTACGGCGAGGATCATTACCTGGTCGCCTGCATGGGCGTCGCCTACATCAGGGGATTGCAGGGGGATGATCTGAGGGAGGGGGTTGTCGCCACGGCCAAACACTTCGCCGCACACGGCTTCCCGGAGGGTGGAAGGAACCTGGCGCCCGTCCACCTCGGCCCGAGGGAGCTCAGGGAGGTCTTCCTCTTCCCATTCGAGATGGCCGTCAAGGTCGCCGGGGTCAAGTCGATCATGAACGCCTATCACGACGTGGACGGCGTCCCGTGCGCCGCTTCCAAAAAGCTGTTGACCGACATATTGAGAGGCGAGTGGGGCTTCGACGGGATAGTCGTCTCCGATTACGGCGCGATAGACATGCTCCGCACCGTCCATCACGTGGCCGCCGACAAGACCGAGGCGGCGATAAAGGCGCTGATAGCGGGCATA
>QNBQ01000356.1 GCA_003645735.1 Candidatus Poribacteria bacterium | reverse complement strand
ATCTCAGGCACCACCCGTTCATGTCCCTTTGGGCGACGATCTCCCCGCAGCACTTCGGCACAACCCCCACGACCGGGTCGTCGCTCCCCACCATCACCCAGGCCATGACCGTCAGCTCGTTCTTCCCGGCGAAGTTCAGCTCATCGCCCCCCTGAATCTCGATCCCATCGTCCCCGTCGAACTCCAACGCCTCCCCCACCTTGCCGGGAACGATCTTTGGATCGCCTACGATCGTCCCGTCGTTCCCTCCCCAGACGTCTTTAACCGTCTTGCCCTCGATGGTCGCTTTATCGAGCGACCAATACCCCACCAGCCCGTCCGTCACGATCTGCGCCCGCCCCGCTGTGAGAAGCCCTAAAGAGGCTATGACGACCAAAATCAGCTTTCCCTTCATAAGCACCTCCTTGCCCTTAGTTCCCCAAAATCATATCACGATCCCGGTCGTCTGTCAATCCGCGGGAGTTGAGGCATCGGTGCCCCCGGCCACGCTGTCCTCTCAACTCATGAGGGCGAGGGAAGGGGACAGTTGAATCCGGGCGATCGGCGGCTCTATAACATCCCAAGTCCGCGTTTCGAATCCTCGGCGAGGATGGGAGCGATATTACCGGCTTTGGATCGGGACGCGTTGGCCGTCCCATTACCCCGGTCGCGCTAAGCTCAGCGGCCCTTCTCCCCCAAAGCCGCGGCCCTTATGGCCTCGTAAGGCTTTCCCGGCTTGCCCCTCACGACGTGGAACGTTATGGACGATCTGCCTTTCGGGATCTTCACCTCCAGATCCAGCATCGCGCCCGATTCGATGGAGAAGCGGTAGTCGCCCTTAAAGGTGAAGCCGTAGACCTCGTCGAACCTCTCCGTCCAGAAGGCGATCCAGTTCTCAGCTGGCTTGAAGTATTTCACCCCCATGACGGTCCCCGGCAGGTACCCCCTCCGAGGGCCGGACTTCAAGATCAGCTCACCCGTTTTCACCCCCTCATCCGTCGGCGCGGCCCAGAACGCCCTGCCCCCTCCCCGGAGATCTAGGTTGTTGTTCACCCTGACCTCATCGGGCAGGTCGAAGGCGTAGGTTATCTCAACCCCTCCCTCATTCCACCTGCCGCTTATCTCGAGCTTGTGACCCAATAGGTGGGAGAGCTCGAAGTGGAACCTTCTCCCTTTCATATCCACTTTCCTCTCCTTTAGCTCCCACCCGCTCCTCAGCTCGAATCTCTTGCTCCCGAGGCAGAGGAGAGGGTTGCCGAATATGTCGGAGATCAGATCCCTGTTCGATCCCCTTTTGAAGACAAGCCCCATGACACATGCCCGGCTCAGGTCCAGCGAGATCCTCACAAGCTCGTCATCCACGAAGTAGACGGAGCTAGGCGTGTCAATCGTAACAATGCTTCCCCCAGGACCGATAAGCTTGAGCAGCAAACGGGATCGATCCCCGGGCCTCTCCCCTATCTTGACCTTCAGCTCCAGCTCCTCCCCGCCCCGGACGACGGTCAGCGTCGCCTCATCGCCGGGTTTCTTTTTGGAGACAAGCCTGATGAAATCACCTACCTTCTCCACCTTCTCGCCGTCGAACTCGATTATCACGTCGTTCTCCTCAAGCCCGGCGAAATCGGCCGGCGAGCCGATGTAGACCTTGGTCACGACCACACCGCTCTCAGGCGCCTTCAGTTCCCCGGCCAATTCGGGGGTTAGATCGCGTATCTCAACTCCTATGTAGCTTTCGCTCGCGAGCAATTGCGCCATCCATATCCCACCCCTGGGGAACGACATCGCCGTTGCGGGCGGCGCCTTGAACACGAAACTCCGGGGTATCATTTTGACGGCCCGCCGCTCATCTTTGATAAACGCCGCCAGATCGCCTATCTTCGAGAGATCTATCCTCCCGACCAGGTTGACGATCCAGATGTCCCAGCTCCCTTCGCGATTCTCCTGAGCTTTGAGGATCAAAAGGCCTGTTATCGCGCCCTCTCTCTCGAACGCATAAATCCTCGCTCTTTCCCTTCCCTCCTCCCCCAACCATCTCACCACCGCCTTCCACCTTGTGGTGATCAATCCTCGATCCAGCGCTTCGATGAATGTTTGAAGCTTATCCTCCTCCGCCCTCAGCCTCCAGATCCTGACGTGCGACAGATCCGAAAGCAGGGGGATCAAGCTCGGGGCCATCTCCTGCAGCAACGATTTGGAGGCCGCCAGCACCTGTCCCGATAGATCCAAGCTCTCCACAAGCTCCACCCCGACCCCGGAGATCAGATCGTCAAGCTTCACCAAAGGATCGACCGCCTTTACCCCTCCGATGGCCGGCGCTGCGATAAGGGTTGACCAGGCGATCAGACAGATCGCCGCCCACAACCCCTTCATATCCTCACACCTCCTTCCGACGTTTCGAGGCTGGAGATGATGGATTCGATGAACATGGTTGAGCCGCCCTCTATTATCTCGACGGGCTGGGATAAGGCCTCTATCAACATCCGCGCCTCCCGCTCGGAGAGTCTTCGCTCCCGGAAAGGATTCAACGTCAGGAGGGAGGCGCCGATCCCTATAAACGCGGCGAACGCCGCGATGAGCCCCAGCCTGATCAGTTTCCTCCTCCGATGAACGGTGGCGGAGAGTATCCGCTCCCTCAGCTCAGGAGGCGGCTGAACCGAGCGAAGCTCGTCGAAAAGCTCCCCCAGCTCGGGCGGAATCCCCCCGTTTTCCCTCCAACTCATGACCGCACCCCCTCACCCGAGGTAAGGCTCCAAAAGCTTTCGAAGCATCCTCCTCCCCCTGAACACATCGGATTTCAAGGTGTTAACAGGTCTGCCCAGAAGCTCCGACATCTCCTCGTAGGAAAGCCCTTCGATATCCTTCAGGACGACGGCGACCCGGTATCTGATCGGGAGCCGGCCCAACGCCTCCCTCAGCAGCCGAACCCTCTCCTCCCGAAGCGATCCCTCCAGCGGATCGGGCCTCGGGTCGATCGGCTCCGGTTCACCCTCTTCTGAAACGCTTTCCCGGGATCTCCTCCTCAGAACGTCGAAGCAGAGGTTCAGGGCCGTTCTCCTCAGCCAAGCTGCGGCGGCTTTCGCCTCCACCCTTCTCCTCTCCCTCCACAGCTTCTCGAAGCTCTCCTGTGTCACATCGCACGCCTCCCCCTCATCGCCCAACACCGAGAGGGCCATCCTGTAGATGGAGCCGTAGAGATCCTCGACTATCCCGATGAACTCCCTCTCGTCGATGCCCCCCATGTCGCGCTTCAGCCGATGGAATGCCCCGAATATAAAACGGGGAAGGGACGAAAAGGTTGCATCGGCTTGGCAACCTCGAGGAGGGGATGTTAGAATATACCCCGAGGTGTGAGGGGATGTTCGCCGTCTATCCCATTGGGTTCGTGAGGAAGATCGACGAGCGCAGATCTGCGAT
>QNBQ01000355.1 GCA_003645735.1 Candidatus Poribacteria bacterium | reverse complement strand
GGCGGGGATAGCGGTCGAGGAGGCGGAGAGGATCGGCTCCTGAGGCTCCTCCCACACCTCCCTGTAACCCCTCCCAAGGTAGGCCCTCCCGACCTCTCGGTTCCTCAGAAGCTCCTCCGCGTCCCCTTCGCGCACTATATTGCCCGTCTCCATCACGTATCCGCGGTCGGCGATCTTCAAGGCGATCCGAACGTTCTGCTCCACCAGCAGGATGGTCGTCCCCCTCTCCCTCAGGGAGCTTATCACCCTGAAGATCTCGGAGCCGACCATGGGGGCCAGTCCCATGGAGGGCTCGTCCAACAGCAACAGCCTCGGCTCGGACATCAGCGCCCTCCCTATGGCCAGCATCTGTTGCTCCCCCCCGCTCAACGTGCCGGCCACCTGGCTCTTCCTCTCCCTGAGGACGGGGAATATCTCGAAGATCTCCTCCATTTTCCGCTCGATCTCCCCCTTGTCGCGCCGCCCCAGGGGATAGGCGCCCAGCCTGAGGTTGTCCTCGACGGTCAGGGGGGCGAAGAGCCTCCTCCCCTCCGGCACCATCGATATGCCCAACCTGACGATCCTGTCGGCCGAAAGGCCCGTTATCTCGCGGCCGTCGAAGATCACCCTGCCGGAGGTGGGGGTTATCAATCCGGCTATCGCCTTGAGCAACGTGCTTTTGCCCGCTCCGTTGGCGCCTATGAGGGCCACTATCTCGCCGGGCCGGACGTGGATCGACACGCCCCTCAGAACGGTTATCCCGCCGTATCCAGCCGTCAGGCTCTGAACCCTCAACATCTCAAAGCCCCTCCTCGCCCAGGTAGGCCTTTATCACGAGCGGGTTAGACCTTATCTCCTCGGGCGTCCCCTCGGCGATCTTCCTCCCCTCGTTCAGGGCGACCACCTCGTCCGAGATGTCCATCACGAGCGACATGTCGTGGTCGATCAGGGCGATCGTCACGCCCCTCTCCCTTATCCTGACGATAAGCTCGCCGAGCTCCTCCGTCTCCTTTATGTTCAGCCCGGCCGCCGGCTCGTCCAAAAGGAGGAGCTCGGGCCGCGCGGCCAGGGCGCGGGCCAGCTCCACGAGCCTCTGCCTGCCCAAAGGCAGCTCGCCCGCCGGCAGATCGGCCTGATCGGCCAGGCCGACGAACTCCAGCATCTCCATCGCGATCTCCCTGATCCTCCTCTCCTCCCTCACCGTCCCGGGGAGCTTGAATATGGAGGCCAGGAAACCGGATTTACCCAGCCTGTGTGCGCCGACCATCACGTTCTCCAGCACCGTCATCTCGGGGAACAGCCTGACGTTCTGAAACGTCCTGACTATCCCCATCGAGGCTATCCGATGGGGTTTGAGCCCGGAGATCCTCCTGCCCTTGAACCTTATCTCGCCCGAGTCGAGCGGGTAAAGGCCGCTTATGAGGTTGAAGAGGGTGGTCTTGCCGGCGCCGTTTGGGCCGATTATCGCCTTGATCCGCCCCGGGTTGACCTCGAAGCTGACCCCGTCGACGGCCCTTATCCCTCCGAAGCTCTTCTTGACGTTCCTGATCTCAAGCAGCGGCTTTCCCCCTTTCAACCCCTCTCCTCCTCGCCAAAGCGCCGGCTATCCCCTTGGGCGAGAAGATCATCGTCCCGATCAATATGGCCCCGTAGACGGCCATCTCGAACTCCTTGAAGACCGTGAGGAACTGGGGGAGCGCCGTCAAGACCGCAGTCCCCAAAAGCGCGCCCCAGATGCTCGACATCCCACCTATCACCACCATCGTCACCAGCTTTATCGAGAGCATCAGCCCGAAGGTCGAATACCCTATGAACCCCTCGAAATGGGCGTAGAGGCTTCCGGCGACGGCCCCGTAAACGGCGCTCAGGACGAACACCTGGAGCTTCAGCCTCGACACGTCCACCCCCAACGCCCCGGCGGCGAGCTCGTCCCCGTGGATCGCCCTCAGCGCCCTGCCGATCCTGGAGCGGATCAGGCTGACCGAGATAAGCAGCACGGCCGAGAGAAAGGCCCAGGTCAGGTAATACTGTGAGATGGACGAGATCAGCTCCCTCCCGAACAGCTTGAAGGGGGGGATGCCTATAAGCCCGGCCGGGTCGCCCGTCAGCCAGTTGAGCTCCTTGAGGAAGACGTATATGATCTCCCCGAAGCCCAGGGTGGCCATCGCCAGGTAGTGCCCCTTCAGCTTGAGGACGGGCACGCCCACGGCGGCCGCCACAAGCGCCGTCCCCAGAACGGCTATGGGCATCGCGAGCCAGGGGGAGAGGGAGAGCTTGACGGCCAGCAGCCCCGACCCATACGCGCCCAGCCCGAAGAAGGCGGCGTGGCCCAAGGAGATCTGGCCGGCGTAGCCCATGAGAAGCGATAGGCCGGAAGTGATGATGCAGTAAAGCAGTATGACGTTCATAACCCGGACGTAATATCCGCCGCTTTCCGCCGGGAGGGTCGCCAGCGGAGCGAGCGCCGATCCTATGATGACCGCCAAAAGCAGCTGCTTATCCCTCATGCCTTCTCTATGCCGCCCCTTCCGAGCAGCCCCGATGGGCGTAGGAAGAGGATGATGAGCAACGCGATGAACGCGATAGCGTTTTCATAGCCCGAATACCCCATGGGCGCCAGCCCGACGGCCAGCTTCTCGATCACCCCCAGCGTCAGCCCCCCGACGATCGCCCCCAAGAAGCTCCCAAGCCCGCCTAAGACCGCCGCGCAGAACCCCTTGAGCCCTATCATGACGCCTATGTTGTAATGCGTGAAGATGAGGGGCGTTATGATTATCCCGGCGATCGCCCCCAGGGCCGAGCTGATGACGAACGACCAGAAGACCATCCTCCTGGGGTTTATCCCCACGAGCATAGCGGCCTCGGGGTCGGCTGAGCAGGCCAGCATCGCCTTGCCGAAGGTCGTGCGCCTGTAAAACAGGTGAAGCGCTCCCATGAGCAGCACCCCTATCCCGATCACCCAGAAGCTCTGGGGGAGGATGGAGGCGCCGAGGATCTTGATCGGCCTGTCGCCGGTCAGACCGGGCAGCCTGTGGGCGTCCTCGCCCCAGATGAGGATGGCAACTCCCCTTATGAGGATCGATGCGCCTATGGTGACGATGATGATCGTTATGGGCGGGGCGTTTTTCAGGGGGTGGATGGCCCCCCTCTCCAGCAGGGCGCCGACGGCCGTGGCGCAGGCGATGGAGAGGGGGAAGGAGATCCACATCGGGAGCTTCAACGCGCCCATCAAGGAGACCATCGTCATCCCGCCCAACATCACGAACTCGCCCTGGGCGAAGTTTATGATACCGGTTGCGTTGTAGATCATGTTGAAGCCCAGGGCGAGTTCGTGATGTTGGGCGGGATGACGATGGTCTCCTTGATGGGCGCGTTGAAGCTCCCGATGTGGATCTCCTTCCCCCTCTCCATCGCCTGCG
>QNBQ01000354.1 GCA_003645735.1 Candidatus Poribacteria bacterium | reverse complement strand
GCTTTTGAGGGGGGCGCTCGGTGAGGTCGTCCGTCCCGGATGCCCCCAGCCCGTCCCCGGCGCTGTATTTCCCGTCTCCGTCCAGGGGGACCTCGGCCAACAGGTAATACTCGCCCGGCGGGAGCAGCATCGTGAAGGAGCCGTCGGGGGAGGTGCCGACCGCGTCGACCGCCTTCGTGAAGGTGGGGTCGCGATATGCCTGAACCACGCACCTGTCGAAGCTCACCCCTTTCCAGATCACCTTGCCCCTCAGCTCGGCCGATCTGGCCTCCAAGACGACCTTGGGCGCCTCGCCTTGGATCGGCAGTATCCTCCCGCCCTCGCCCCTCCTCCCGATGATCTTTATCTCCAATCCCTCCGTGAACCTCCTCGGCTCGACCAGCACGGGCTTGGGGAAGCTCTCCTTCGATCTGAGATCCTCCACCCCATAGATGCCGAAAAGGTCGCCCGTATCGAACAGATTGCTCTTGTTCCGGTCGATCACCGCCAGAAGGTAATACCTGCCGGGGGGAAGGTTCATCCTGAAGGAGCCGTCAGGCTCCACCTCCGCGCTGCCGACCCGGTTCTTCCAGGAGAGATCCGTGTAGGCGAAGACGAGGCCGTTTTCGATCGAACCGCCTTCGAGGATCACCTTCCCCGAGACGCCCGTGGCGAGCTTCTCGAGCTCCTCCTCAAGCGATGGCTTGTTCTCGTAAAGCTGGGCGGGCACGACCTGGAGCTTGCCGTCGATGTTCGCTAAAACGGCGGTTATGTGGATGTCTATCCCCGTTATGATCTTCCCCGCCTCCACCCGAACCGGCTTTTTATCCTGCTTGGGATCGGCCCAGTTGGTTATCCCGTAGATGCCTATCCCATCCCCCTCATCCATCCTGCCGTTGCCGTTCTGATCGACAAACGCGGCGATGTAGTAGGTTCCGGGGGGCAGATCCAGCTGATAAACCCCTCTTTCGTTCAGGAGCACGCCGGTGCTGACCAGCTTCGTCATCTTGACGTCGCTGTATACCTGAACGGTCGTCTGCGAAAGGTCATGTCCCTCCCATATGACCCTGCCGCTTATCGTCCCCAGCTCGGCCTCCTGGCCGGGGCAGGGGGCTGAGAGGAGGGTCGAGAGGAACGCGATCACGAGGGCGAACGGCTTCCGCATGACGCATCATCCTCCCCATGAGAAGGCCTCGTCGAAGGTGAGACGGAGAAGGGGGGCGGATAGATTAATCGCTCATCTTCCTGGCGGTGAAGTTTATCCTGTCCGAGTCTTTCCCCCATTTCCTGAAGGTGAAGGCGTCGAAGGCGCTCAAAAGCTTAAAGCCCGCTTTTTTAAGCTCCTCCTCCACCTCGTCCACCTCGAAGATCTTCTGAACGTGAAGCTCGTCATACCTCCTGTAAAGTTCCCCCTCCTTCAGGAAGAAGGTCAGAACCGTCCTGCACATCTTCTCCCTGAACGAGTAGATGTTCTTCCAGATGTAGGAGAAGTCCTCCTCGTTTTCGGCGTAGGTTTGGAGGTGGAAGTGGAGGACGATGTTCCTCTCGGTGGTGACGTCGAAGATGTAGAGGCCGCCAGGCTTGAGGACCCTGTTGGCGCTCATGAAGGCCTGTCTGAGCTGCTCCCTTGAGAGCATGTAGTTGATGCTGTCGTAGATGCAGATGGCAGCGTCGAACTGCTCGTCCTCGAAGGGGAGGGCGCGCATATCGGCCTGGGCCAGCCTTATTTTGACCCCCTCCCTCTCCGCCTTTCTCCTGGCCACCTCCAGCATCTCGAACGCCCTGTCCACCCCATACATCTCATACCCCGCCTTGGCCAGCCTGACCGTCACCTGGCCCGTCCCGCAGGCTATGTCCAGCACCCTCCTGGGGTTTGGGCCATACATGTCGAAAAGCTCGCGGATATACCTGGCCCACCTGTCGTAATCGACGTTCTCCATCATCTTGTCGTATGCGTATGCGAACTTCGTGTAAGGCGGTTGGAAGCTCATCTCCTTTCCCCCGGCCCCAGGGCGGCGTTCAACATCTCGATGAAGGTGTCTATCTCCTCGGCGGTCCACCCGTCGTCATCCGATCTGGCCTTCTGGGCGTAGGCCGCCGCAGCCCTCACCTTCCCGAAATCGACCTTCCCCCTGGGTATCGCCCATTTGACCTTCTCGAACGTCTCCTTGATCTTCGCCTTGTCGACCCCCTCGGGCGCCTCGGCCAGAACCTCCCTCTCCACCAGATCGACGACCATCCCCACAAGCCTGTTTATGAAGACAAGCATCTGGACGTAGAGGACGATCATCACAGCAAGCCCTACGATCAACACGGCCGACAGAACCGGCCAGAAGACCCTTCTCCTCTTCTCGGCCATCCCCTCACCCGTTCCCGTGGTTTTCAGCTCGCCGATTATGATAATCCCCGCCGCTCGAATTGTCAAGAGAGACGCCAAGTTGTATAATTTCCCCTAAAGGAGGGTTGCCGATGAGCAGGGAGAGGGAGAAGTTCCCGTCCACCGAGAGCATCAGGAGGTTCTTCGACAGGTTGAAGGCCGATTTCCCGAAGGTCGAGCCGGTCTGCAAACATTTCGGCAGGTGCGGCGGCTGTTACCTTCAGGACCTGAGCTACGAGGATCAGCTCAGGGTTAAGCTCGAGTTCCTCAAGGAGCTGTTTTCGGACAGGTTCGAGCTTGAGGGAGTGATAATCCCATCCCCCCAGCCTCTCTATTACAGGCACAGGATGGACTACGTCTGCGCCTTCTCCAAGATGGGGCTGAGGATGAGGGGCAACTACGCCGAGGTAGTTGATCTTGAGGAGTGCCACCTCATCTCCCCCAGGGCCTTTGAGGTCTTCAGGTTCGTGAAGGGGAGGGCCAGGGAGCTGGGGATCCAGGATTACGACTTCATAGAGCATAAGGGCTTCCTCAGATACATCGTCGTGAGGGAGGCGAAGTTCACGAACGAGCTGATGATAGCCTTCACCGCCACATCCCCGCCTGACCTCCTCCAGAGGGACAAGCTTTTGGAGCTGATGGCCGAGACCGCCCAGAGGGCCGAGAGCGTCTACTGGCTGAAGCACGAGGGGCTGCGCGACCACTCCTACGGCGAGCCGGTCAAGATCCTCGGAAAACCTTACATCGTCGAGAAGGTCGGCAGCTACCAGTTCATGATCAAGCCCGACGTCTTCTTCCAGAGCAATCCGCTCCTGATCTGGAAGGCTTACGACGACATCAAGGAGCACGTCTACGGCAGGGCGCTGGATCTTTACTGCGGGATAGGGACGATATCGATATACGTGAGCGATGCCTGCGAGAGCGTCACCGGCGTGGAGCTGGTTCAAAGCTCCGTTGAAGCGGCCAAAGCGAACGCCGAGCTGAACGGGGTTAAAAACGTCAAATTCTACGCCCAGGACGTGGGGGAGTATCTGAAGAGGGGG
>QNBQ01000353.1 GCA_003645735.1 Candidatus Poribacteria bacterium | reverse complement strand
TATTCTAACCTCACTTCTTGAGCTTCCCTTTAGTATACCTCCTCCAGATAGTTTTGTCCAGATACTTAGAAGCTCACTTCAACAGGCCGCATCTCCTCAAAACCTCTTCCAACTTTTTCTCGTTCGCCTCCGACATCGGGCACAGCGGCAACCTCAGCTCGCCGTTTATCATCCCCATCATCCTCATCGCGGTCTTCACCGGTATGGGGTTGGTCTCCAGGAAGAGGGCTTCGAACAGCGGGAAGTATTTGTTATGGATCTCCCTTGCCGCGGCGAAATCGCCTGCCTTCGCAAGCTCGCACATCTTGGCGAGCTGGGAAGGGATGATGTTGGCCGCGACGGAGATGACCCCTCTGCCGCCGACGGCCATCATGGGGAGCGTGACGAAGTCGTCGCCCGAAAGCAGTATGAAATCCTCGCCGCACGCCTGAATTATCTCGCTCGCCCGCCTCAGCGAGCCGGTGGCCTCCTTTATCCCGACGATGTTGGGGTGTTCGGCCAGGCGGGCTACCGTCTCGGGCAGCAGGTCGATCCCCGTCCTGGAGGGAACGTTGTAGAGTATCATCGGGATGTCCACCGCGTCGGCTATCGTCATGAAATGCCTATACATCCCCTCCTGGGTGGGCTTGTTGTAGTAGGGCGTTATGAGGAGGACGGCATCGGCCCCGGCCTCTTTGGCGTGTTTGGTCAGCCTGAGCGCCTCGGCGGTGGAGTTGGAGCCTGTCCCGGCTATGACCGGTATCCTGCCGCCCACCGTTTCAACGGTTATATCTATCACCCTCTCGTGCTCCTCGTGGGAGAGGGTAGCCGACTCGCCCGTCGTGCCGCATGGAACGATGCCGTGGGTTCCGTTCTCTATGTGGAACTCTATAAGCTCCTTCAATTTCGCCTCATCGACCTCCCCGTTTTTGAACGGGGTGACGAGGGCTACGATCGAGCCTTCAAACATCGCTCACCTCCGAGGGCGAGTTTTTCATATCTGAAAGAGGGTATCCTTCAAATCGAGCTTGCTTTCCCTCTTAGGCCTCTCCTTTTTGGGCTGGGAGGGTTGAGGTTGAGGCGTCTCCCTGGTCTGGGCGGGCTGAGGCTGTTGTTTGCCGGTTATCCTCTCGGCCTCCTCGGGCGGCAGCAGCTCCGCCTCGACCTCCTCCCCTCCGAACAGCTTCTCAGCCGCCATCGACTGCTTCACCCTCTCGACCATGTCCTTGAACAGAAGCTCGCTCTCCTCGGCTGCCTTCAGCTCGGCAGCCAGCTCAACCCATTGCCTTTCGGTCATATCGTTCCTCGACTCCACCCCATACCGCTTCTTGACGTATCCCCAGAAATCCTCCTGGCTTATCCCCTCCTTCTCCAGCTTCGGCCTCAACCTGTGATAGGTCGCGAAGGCGGCCTTTTGAGCGTTGGAGATCTTATCGGCCTTGGGCTGGGGTCTCTGAACCGCCGCCTCTTCAAGCGATATGCCCTTCTTCTGGAGGTAGTAGTTGATGACCTCCTTGATTATCGGAACGGGGAGGAGCTGTTTTATGGCGTTACGCTGGGCCTTGTGGACGGCCTTCGTGAAGGCGAAGGGGTCCTCCTTGCCGTTTATCTTCTTGGGCTGCTCGCAGGCGCCGTATCTGGCCGAGCCGGTGTAGGTGTCGACGGCCTTGACGATGACCAGCCACGAATTCTCCCGCTCCTCATACTGGATCTCCTCCACCCTTATCCCGCCCCGCCTGTTCGCCGCCTCGTTTATCCCCGCTATCGTCAGGCCCACGACCAGCCTGCCGCCCTGTCTGAAGGCGTAGACGTAATCCTGAATCGCCTGACCGGTCATCATCTCGACGATCGCCTTGTCATCCAGCCGCTCTATCATCTCATACTGCTCCTCGTCCCCCAAAGGGGCGAGGTCCGAACCGGCCAGGTTCACCTCTCTCTCCTCCCTGTCGTTCGCCTCGATCCTTTCGATCTCCCTCTCCTTCATCCCCGATCACATCTCCCCCGGCTTCGTGATCACTACAATATTACCAGAATACTTATCATGTGTCAAGTTTTCACATGCCTCCTCGGGCCTCCGCCGGCGGGGAATGCTATAATTTTTCACCGCGGAAGTCCATCGGAGGAGGACGGAGATGGCGACGTTCGACTGGGAGAACCCGGAGATAGTGGAGCGGAACAGGGAGGCGCCTCACTGCACGCTCATACCCTACCCGGACGAGGGGAGGGCTGCCAAATGCGACAGGGAAGCCTCCCCCTTCTTCAAATCGCTTAACGGCAGATGGAAGTTTAAGTACTCACCGAACCCTAATTCCCGACCCGTCGATTTCCACCGACCCGATTACGACGACAGCTCGTGGGACGAGATCGATGTGCCCAGCAACTGGGAGATGAAGGGCTACGGCAGACCGATCTACACCAACGTCCAATACCCGTTTAAGCCCGACCCGCCGAAGGTTCCACATGACGACAACCCGGTCGGCTCCTACAGGAGGAAGTTCGAGATACCCGAAAGCTGGTGGGGAAGGCAGGTATTCATTCATTTCGACGGCGTCTGCAGCGCCTTCTACCTCTGGGTCAACGGCCGGATGGTCGGCTACAGCCAGGGCAGCATGACCCCCGCCGAGTTCAACATCACGAGATACCTGAAAAAGGGGGAAAACGTCCTGGCGGTCGAGGTATATCGGTGGTGCGACGGGACATACCTCGAGGATCAGGACTTCTGGTTTCTGAGCGGGATCTACAGGGACGTTTACCTCTTCTGCTCGCCCAACGTCCACATGAGGGATTTCTTCGTCAGATGCGACTTCGACGAGGGCTACCGCGATGCGACGCTCCTCGTCACCGTCAAAGTCCACAACTACTCGCCGGTCGAGGCCGGCCCTCACGCTGTCAAGCTGACCCTGATCGACGCCGACGGAAGACCGGTCGAGCTGAGATCGGTCTCCGGGGGTGAGATCGATCACATCCCCGCCTATGGGGAAAAGATCGTGGAGATAAGCGCTGTGGTCGAAAAGCCCGAGAAATGGTCGGCGGAACGGCCATATCTTTACACGGTGGTGCTTTCACTTTCCGATGGGAGCGGGAGGGTGATCGAGGCGGAAAGCTGCAGGTTCGGGTTCCGCAAGGTGGAGGTCAAGGGCTGCAAGCTGTTCATAAACGGCGTCCCGGTCCTGATAAGGGGCGTCAACAGGCATGAGATCCACCCCGATCTGGGCCGGGCTATAACTGAGGAGGTGATGTTGCAGGACATCCTGCTGATGAAGCGGTTCAACATCAACGCCGTCCGCACCTCACACTATCCCAACCACCCCAGGTGGTATGAGCTGTGCGATGAATACGGCATCTATCTGATCGACGAGGCGAACGTCGAGTCGCACGGGGTGAGGAACGCCGTCCCGGACAGCGACCCCAGATGGCTGAAG
>QNBQ01000352.1 GCA_003645735.1 Candidatus Poribacteria bacterium | reverse complement strand
GAGGATATACACACTCCTAGGGAAGCTCGTCTACGCCGATAGGATGAGGGCGGCGGAGGGGGAGTTCAGGTGGGGATGCGTGGACAAAACGGGGAGAAGGGTCGCGCCGGGGGTTTACATCTACGTGATCGAGGCCGAGCTGGGGGGCAGGTCGATCCTCAGGAAGGGGAAGCTGGCCGTCTCGCCTTGACAGATCGGCGGGCAGGGAATAAACTTTTTGGGGACTGATAAAGCGGAGGGGCGAGATGATATGAGGCCTAAGCCGCTTTTCCTGAGCGATGAGAACATGTCGTTGGCCGTCGACCTTTACGAGCTGACCATGGCCGCGGCCTACTTCGAAAACGGGGTCAACTACAGGTCGACCTTCGACCTGTTCGTCCGCAAGCTGCCCAAAAACAGAGGATATCTGATCGCCGCGGGGCTTGAACAGGCGATCCATTACCTCCTGAACGTCAGGTTCACGGATGAGCAGATCGACTTCCTGAGGAAACACCCCGCCTTCAAGACGGTCAGCGACGATTTCTTCGACTACCTGAGGGAGTTCAGGTTCACGGGCGACGTGCGCGCCATACCTGAGGGCGAGCTGGTCTTCCCCGAGGAGCCGATTCTGAGCGTGACGGCCCCCATAATCGAGGCGCAGATAGCGGAGACGTATCTGCTTTCGGTCATAAACTACCAGACGATGATAGCCACCAAGGCGTCAAGGGTTGTTCTGGCGGCCAGGGGGAGAGGGGTTGTGGATTTCGGCAGCAGGAGGGCGCACGGGCCTCAGGCCGGCGTGCTGGCGGCCAGGGCGTCATACATAGGCGGATGCGTCGCCACCTCCAACGTCCTGGCCGGCTACGAGCTGGGCATACCGATCGTCGGGACGGTGGCACATTCCTGGAACATGACCTTCGACGACGAGTTCGAGGCGTTCAAAAGCTACTGGAAGGTCTTCCCACACAACACCGTCCTGCTCATAGACACATACGACACTTTGGAAGGGGCCAAGAAGGCGGCGAGGATAGGGCCTGATCTCAAGGGGGTCAGGATTGACAGCGGCGATCTGTTGGGGATGAGCTTCAAGGTGAGGGAGATACTGGACTCGCTGGGGATGAAGCACGTCAAGATCGTCGCAAGCGGCGACCTGAACGAGTATAAGATAGACGAGCTGCTCAAAAACGGCGCGCCGATCGATATGTTCGGGGTGGGGACTGAGATGGTCACGTCGCGCGATGAGCCCACCCTGAGCGCCGTCTACAAGCTGGTCGAGCAGGAGAGGGAGGGAAGGGTCATACCGAAGATGAAGCTGAGCGACGAGAAGGTCACTTATCCCGGGAAGAAGCAGGTATACAGGCGGAAAGGGGCCGACGGGATGTATCGGGAGGACGTCATCTGCTGCATAGATGAGAGGCTGGACGGGGAGCCGCTGCTTGTGGAGGTGATAAGAGGCGGCGAGCTGGTCTACCGGATACCGCCGATCGATCAGGTGAGGGAGAAGGCGATGGAGAGCCTCAAGATGCTGCCCGACGAGTATAAGAGGCTCATCGACCCCGCCGAATACCCCGTCAGGAAGAGCGAGAGGCTAGAGGCGCTGAGGAGGAGAACCGAGGAGGAGATCCTGAGGGCGGAGGTGGTGGGTGGGCGGTAAAAGGGTTCAGGTGGAACACCTCATAGCCGATCCGGGGGCGAAGGTCGAGGGCTATCTGAGGGTTGGGGAGCTTCAGGACGGAACCCAGATAAGGATACCCCTGGCCATCATAAACGGCTCCCGCCCCGGAAAAACCCTTTACATCCAGGCTGCCAGCGACGGGGATGAGCTGAACGGCGTCGCCGTCGTCCAACACATCATCAGGGCGATCGACCCCTCCCGCCTCAGAGGGGCCATCATAGCCGTGCCGATCGTCAACGTCCTAGCCTTCCAGCGAGGCCAGCAGCTCAACCCGATCGACAACAAGAAGATGAACAGGTGCTTCCCCGGCAGGAGGGACGGGACGCTCAGCGAGAGGATCGCCTACAGGCTGTATAACTCCGCCGTCAAACAGGCCGACCTCTGCATAGACCTGCATCAGGGCGGCGCTTGGAGGATGATAGATGAGGTGAGGGTGAGGGTCGGGGAGGGGAACAGGTGTTACGAGGAGTCGATGGAGCTGGCGAGGGTATTCGGCCTGGGCTACATACTGGACAAGAAGGGGCCGGACGGACAGCTGGCCAGAGCTGCCCCCCAGGACGGGATACCCGCGATCGACCCGGAGCTTGGCGGGGGACAGGGCTGGGACAGGAGGAGCATCGAGAAGGGCATAAGAGGGGTTATGAACGTTTTGAAGTTCTACGGGATGCTACCGGGCGAGCCGGAGATACCGCGTAGACAGGTGGTCGTCCACGATCTGAAGGAGATCGTCGTCGATAGAGGGGGGTTCCTCAGGTTCAAGGTCGAACTTTACATGTTGGTCAAGAAGGGGGACGTCGTGGCCGAGGTGACCGACCCGTTCGGCAACGTGATAGAGGAGGTGAGGTCGCCCTACGACGGGGTGATGTGGGCCCAGAAGCCCCGCCCGATGGCCGCCTCAGGGGAGGCGATCGCCTTCATCGGCACGTTCTAATTCCAAGCCCTCCCCCGAACTGCACGATTTCGTGCACCTCAACCGCCCGATCTGCCCCATTTCGTGCACTTCATCCTCGAAATCCCAGAAAATATGGAACTAACCGTTCGGCACACTTTTTGCTCCCGCCTGGAAGCGATTCCTTCGATGTGGAAGGAGGGGGGAGCGTGGCGATCCGTTTCGTTTTGATGATCGCCCTGGCGGCGTTTCTCGCTTCGTGCGCCGCGCCGCCCAAACCCCGCCCAACGACCGGGCCGGCTTCGGAACGGGAGAAAAGGCTGAGGGAGCTTATCGAATCTTACGGCATTGAGGAGAGAGAAGTGGCCGAGTTCTACCTCGATCACCCCGAATACGCCGAGCGGTATCTCTACGCCCCCGCCGTCTACAGGGGGTTCATGGGGAAGATGCCTCGAAACCAGGTGTTGAGGACGTATTTCGACATGGCGATCTACGCCAGGGAGGAGGGGGATCTCGATAAGGCGATCTACGCGCTGAAGAAGGCCAAGAAGATAAAGCCGGATTCGCCCACCTTGGACTACAACCTCGGGGTGATCCACCTTGAGAAAGGTATGGTGGGGAAGGCGATCAAGCATTTCAAGGAGGCGATCGAGAAGGCCCATTCCGGCGATATGGTCGTGGACGCGTCGATAAACCTCGCCATCTGCTATCTGAGAAGGGGCGATCTCAAGAGTGCCGAGAAGGCGTTGACGGATGCGCTCGACCTGGCGCCGGACGATCCCGGCCTGAACTACAACCTAGGCGTGATCTACCTGAGGATGAAGAGGTTTGAGGAGGCGTTCGAACGGTTTCAAAAGGCCCTGGTTGACG
>QNBQ01000351.1 GCA_003645735.1 Candidatus Poribacteria bacterium | reverse complement strand
TTGGGCTTCGCCGAGCCGTCCACCTCATCGGTCGCCAAGGGCGAGACCCTCGCCGACACGGCCAGGATGGTCTCCAACTACGCCGACATCATCGTCATAAGACATCCCCTGGCCGGCGCCCCTCAAGTCGTCGCCGATCACTCCGACGCGCCGGTTATAAACGGCGGCGACGACAGCAACCAGCATCCCACCCAAACCCTGATGGATCTCTACACGATCCGGAGGTGTAAGGGGAGGATAGAGGGGCTGAACATCGGCATACTGGGCGATCTGAGATACGGCAGGGCGCCCCACTCGCTCGCGTATGGCGCCGCCATGTTCGGCGCCCGGATAATCAACATAGCCCCGCCCGGCCTCGAGATGCCCGACCACGTCCTCATCAGGTTGAAAAAGCTCTACAACGCCGAGGTCATGAACGTGACCGACCTGAGCGAGGTCATATCGGAGCTGGACGTGCTTTACGTCAACAGGCTCCAGAAGGAGAGGCTGCCGGAGGGGGTCGATTACGAGTCGATCAAGGACAGCTACGTGATAAACAGAAAAGCGGTCGAGAGGTCGAAGCCCGATCTGATCATCATGCACCCGCTGCCGAGGGTGAACGAGCTGGCCTATGAGCTCGACGACGACCCCAGGGCGAAATATTTCGAGCAGGCGAGGAACGGGCTGTTCGTCAGGATGGCCCTGATCATCGCCCTTCTGGGCGAGCTTGAGCTGAAGCCGATCGAGAGGGAGCGGGTCGAGCTTGAGAGGAGATGCCCAAACCCCAGATGTGTCTCGAACCACGAGCCTTACCTCAGGCCCTCCTATGAGAGGCTCCTGCCCGGCGATGAGACCCTCTTCTGCCTGTATTGCGGCTTCCCCCTGGAGGGGACGCGATGAAGGGGAAGGGCCTGATCCTGATAAACACCGGCGACGGGAAGGGGAAGACGACCGCCGCCCTGGGGACGGCGCTGAGGGCGGCGGGGCACGGGATGAAGGTGTTGATCGTCCAGTTCATAAAGATGGCCGCTCGAACGGGCGAGCTTAAGGCGCTCAAAAACCTCCCGAACGTCGAGGTCAGGCCGATGGGGAAGGGGTTCATCCTGTCGGAGGAGGATCTCGAAAGGGCCAGGGCGGCCGCCCGGGAGGCGTGGAGGTTCGCCGAGGAAAAGCTCCGAAGCGGGGAGTATGACCTCGTGGTGCTGGACGAGATAAACTACGCCGTCCATTACGGCCTGCTGGACGTCGACGAGGTGATAAGGGGGCTTAAAGGCAGAAGCGATAGGACGCACGTGATCCTCACAGGCAGGAAGGCCCATCCAAAGCTGATAGAGATCGCCGACACCGTCACCGAGATGGTCGAGGTGAAGCATCACTTCAAAAAGGGGATCAAGGCGGTGAGGGGGATAGAGTTTTAATCGCGGAGGGCTATCTCGACAGCGACCTCATCGCAGTTCGGGAATTTCGGGCATCTAATGCACTCCGACCAGATCTTGTGCGGCAGCTCCTCCTTGTCTATCTGTCTGAACCCCAACCTCTCGAAGAAGGCGGGGATCTTGGTCAGGGCGAAGACCCGTCTGACCCCTAACCTCAGCGCGTCCTCGAGACACGCTCTGACGAGCCTCGACCCTATCCCCCTCCCCCAGAACCTCTCGTCCACCGCCAGCGACTTCACCTCGGCCAGGTCCAGCCATACGGGCTGCAGGGCGCAGCAGCCGACCACCTCGCCGTCGATCTCGCACACGAAAAAGTTGCGGATGTTCTCGCATATCTCGCTCAGCGATCTGGGGAGCATCATCTCCTTGGAGGCGTAAAAATTGACCAGGGCGTGTATCCTCACCGCATCGCCCATCGACGCCTTCCTTATCCTCATCGCCTCATCACCTCCGCTTTCTCGACAAGCCTCCTCCACCTCTCCTCGACCCACCCCTTTATCCTCTCGATCTCTTCATCCCCAAGATGTCTGAACCTCCCCTGGAGCCTCAGGAACTCCTCAACGGGGACGGTTTTCCGCGGGTTGACCGTTATCCTGTATACGCCGTCTTCCACCTCGTAGAGCGGGAAGAACCTGGAGAGCACGGCCAATCTCGATATCTTGACCGTCAGGTTGGAGGGGAACCGCCATCCCGGCGGGCAGGGCGAGAGGATGTGTATGAACTTGACCCCCTCCTTCCCCTTGGCCTTCCTGAGCTTGGCGATCAGATCCTCGGGGTAGGCTATGGTGGCGGTGGCGGCATAAGATATGCCGTGGGCGACCATTATCTCGACGATGTCCTTTTTGGGTCTGTTCTCGAACCGGTTTGAGGGGGTTGTGGTCGTCCAGGCGCCGTAGGGGGTGGCGGAGCTCCGCTGTATGCCGGTGTTCATGTATGCCTCGTTGTCGTAGCAGACGTAGATCAGGTCGTCCCCCCTTTCGGCCGCGCCCGAGAGGGCCTGGATGCCGATGTCAAACGTCCCCCCATCGCCCGCCCAGGCCATGACGGTCACGTCCCCTTTCCCCTTCGCCCTCAGCCCGGCCTTTATGCCCGCCGAGACCGAGGCGGCCGTCTCAAACGCCGTGTGGAAGAGGGGGACCCTGAGCGAGGTGTAGGGATACTCCCCCTCCAGAACCGTCCAGCAGCAGGCCGGTATGGCGACGACCGTCCTGGGGCCTAAGGCTTTGAGGGCGTATCTCATCGCCAGCGTCGCCCCACACCCCTGACACGCCTTATGTCCGGGAGTCATCAGCTCCTCTTCGGGAATGGTTAAACGCATCCCGCTCACCCCTCCACGAACCAGTTGAACTCGTCCGCTTCGCCCTCGACGACCGATCTGAGGGCCTTCTCGATCCTCTCAGGCGGCACGTCCACGCCGCCTATCCCCATGACGAACCCGTAAACCTCGGGCCGGGGATCGAGGCCGTAGATCGCCGCCTTCACCTCCGTCGCCAGCGCCCCCTCATATCCGAACGAGATGTCCCTGTCGATGACGCAGACCCTCCTGACCCCCCTCAGAACCTCCCTCACCCTCTCCTTCGGGAACGGCCTGAGCCACCTCACCCTCAGAAGCCCCACAGCTTCGCCCCGACCCCTCATGAGGTCTATGACCTCCTTTGAGGTGTTGGCGAGGGTGCTCATGGCGATCAGAACCGTCTCGGCCCCCTCGCACCTGTATTCCTCGACGATGTCGTATTCCCTCCCGAAAAGCTCCCCGAACTCCCTCCCGACCTCGGGTATCAGCTTCTTGGCCTTCTCCATCGCCAGATGGATGCTCCATCGCATCCTGGCGTAGCTTTCGGGGAAGGCCATGGCGCCGTATGAGAAGGGCCTGTCCGGGTCGAGCTTGTCCTCCGGGTCGTAGGGGGGCAGGAACCGATCTACCAGCTCCTGATCGGGTATCTCGACCGGCTCGGCGGTGTGGGACAGGTAGAAGCCGTCGAGGTTGACCATGGCCGGCA
>QNBQ01000350.1 GCA_003645735.1 Candidatus Poribacteria bacterium | reverse complement strand
GTAGAGGCCAACTGGGTCGAGGCAGCAGCGATGTGATCGGTAGCCTCCCTGACCTTCCCGATCTCGTGGGCTAGCTCGCCGGTCATCTCGTTGAGGGCCGTGGCTATTTCGCCTACCTCGTCGTTTCCGCTTACCTCTACCCTTTGGGTCAGATCGCCCTGGGCGATCCTCCTAGTCGCCTCAGCAATCCGCTTGAGAGGCGCCAGGTGCTTGCTGAGGAACAGAGCTATGGCCGCCACGGCAACAGCTACTATCCCCACGCCGGCCAGGATCGAGCAGAGCGCTATCCTGTTTTGAATGTAGGTGTAATCGGACAGCGGGGCGGAGGAGGCGACGATCCACCCGAGCTGAGGGTGTTCCTCATAGCCGATGATCTTCTTCTGGCCGGCGTGGCTGTAGACCTTGACGCCGGATCTCTTCTCGAGCATCTCGGCCAGGGCAGGGGCGATCTCCTGAACCCTTCTGCCGATGAGGGATGGGTTGGGGTGGATGATGGTGATGCCGGTTTTCGAATCGACGACGTAGAAGTAGCCGTTTTCAGACGGCTTCAGGGAGAGCATCTCCTCTTTAGCTTTTTGGAACTGCGGCGTAGAAAGCAGGTCGACCCCCACTCCCACCACGGCCACGGGGTTGCCTTTATCGTCCAGCAGCGGCGAGTAGGTGACCGCCAGGTATCCCCTCTCCCCGCTCCTTTCAAGCTTAGTCCGCTTAGCTTTGGAGAGGACGATCGCTTTAAAGGTCTCCTCGTCCAGTCTATCAGGGAGGTTTGAAGCAGTGATTTTCACGGCCGTGCCCGCGGTGACCTTGTATAAGGCGACGAGGTGCCCGGGGCCGACTATATCCCTGATAGCTTTGTCCGAAAGCTGACTACCGTCGGCGAGGATCAGCTTGCCGTTTTTCAATTTGACCCCGCCCTTCTCGCTTATCTTCCTTTCCAGCTCGGCGAGCTTGGCCCTGTTGGCGGCCTCTATTTCACCCCACATGGCGTCCAGCAGGTGGGAGGCCAGCTTGCTTTCGCGCTGGGCGTTTTTGGAGATCAGGCTTGACAACCCCTCCCGCATGTATATCAGGCCGATCCCTACCGTTCCGGCCACTGCGAGGATCAGCATCGCCGCCGTTAACAAGCTCGCCTTGGCTTTAAGGGATAGCTTCATCGCTTAAACCACCTCCTTGTTCGTTTTTCAGGTCGTCGTTTGTTCCACCTGTTCGGCCATCTGGCTGATCTTCTCCAGCTGGGCCGTCTCCAGTTCTTCCTCAAGCAGCCTGTTGAGATCGAGCACGATCATGAACTCCCCGTCCAGCTTTGCGATGCCGCTTATATATCTCGAGTCTATCCGCATCATGGAGGGCGGAGGCTCGATGGAATCCTCCTCGACCCTGAGGACCTCGCTGACCGAGTCGACGATGAACCCGACCTTTTTGTCCTGGTGTTCGACGACGATGATCCTGTTGCTCTTGTCCTCGGTGGGCGGGATGCCGAGCTTTTTGCGCAGGTCGACTATCGGGATTATCTCTCCCCTCAGGTTTATCACGCCTCGGACGTATTCAGGGGTGTTGGGCACTCGTGTAACCGGTTGCATCCTGATGATCTCTTTGACAGAGAGGATATCGATCCCATACTTCTCCTCCCCCAGCTTGAAGCTGACGAACTGGGCGCCGCCGGACATAGTTTGATCACCTCCCCTCCCCACCCCTTACCTTAAGGCGGGGAAATTTCACGCCTTCTTAAACCTAGCCATCGTCTGTTCTATCTTCTCCTTGATCGTTTCGGGGGTGAACGGCTTGGCTATGTAGTTGTTAACCCCCGCGCCTATGGCGCGGATGATATCGGACTTGGAGGCGTTGGTGGTGACCATGATGATGGGGATGTTGTCGTACTTGGCGTCGCTCCTGACCTTCTCGACGAACTCTGTTCCCGTCATGTTCGGCATGTTCCAGTCTGTTAGGATCAATTCGATCCCGTCCGTTTGCTCCAAGACCTCCAACGCCTCCAAGCCGTCGCTTGCCTCGACCACATCCGTTATCCCTATTTTGGCCAGGAGATTCTTGATCACGCGACGCATCGTCAAGGAGTCGTCCACGACCAGAACCCTCATGGCGCTCACCTCGACCCCTGGGATGTCCTCAAGGATATTTTCGGAGGGGAGATGGGTCTACTTTAGCATCTCGCTCAGATGAACACCTCCTCTCCGCCGCCGCGCCTCACAAGCACTATTTCTCCCGCCTCCTCAAGCTCCTTGGCCACTTGGATTATCCTCTGCTGGGCCGCTTCCACCTCTCTCAGCGGCACCCTCCCCATTATCTCCATATCCTCCTTGATCATGAGCGCCATCCTCTGGGTCATGTTCCTGAAGAACTTCTCCTTCAGCTCGTCGGTTGCCCCTTTGAGGGCCAGCACGAGATCCCTCGTGTCCTTGATGTTCCTTATGAGCTTCTGCATGTCGCGGTCGTCCAGCATCAGCAGGTCTTCGAAGACGAACATCAAGCTCTTTATCTTTTCGGCCAGCTCCGGGTTTTCCTCCTCGAGCTTCTTCAACACCTCCTTTTCCACCGATGAGTCGACCCTGTTGGCCACCTCAGAGCGCATCTCCTCCGGCAGCCCTTGGAAGACGGCGCTGGCGTGCTCGGGGCTTAGGTTGGCCAGGATTAGCGAGACCACCTGGGGATGTTCGTTTGCCAGAAGCGTGATGAGCTGTTCAGGATCGGCTTTATCGAGGAACTCGAACGGGTTGCCTTCAAGCGCCCTCTTGATCCTCTCCAGTATCCTCCTGGCCTCTTCCTCCCCAAGCGCTTGGGTCAGAACGGCCTTGGCGAACTCGAACCCTCCCTGCTCGACATACTCCCTTGCGAGGATATAATTGTAAGCCTCCCTGAAGGCGTTGGCGCGCATCTCAGGGGTGATCTTCTTGAGGCTGCTTATCCGAAGGGAAATCTTTTCTATCTCATCCTCGTCCAGATACCTGAAGATCTGGGCGGCCACCTCAGTTCCCAGGGTGACCAGCAGGGCTGCAGCTTTGTCGACTCCCTTCATCTCACCGCTCCTCTCCCTTTTGGCCGTTTCCCTCACGCCGCACCACCCCTCCAGGAGGGCGGTGTTCGGCCATCGCTGTTAGCAACAGCTATGCCTGAGGGAGAGGGGCGGCTCCATCTGGGATGATCGGAAGATGGGTGGGAAATTTTTTCTCAGGCTACTCCCTTCTCCTTATCTCCTCCACTATCCTGCCGTCCTTCATCCTTATCACCCTGTCGGCGTCCTTCTGCAGCTCGACCTGGTGGGAAACGACCACAATGGTCACCCCGTGTTCCCTTTTCAGCTCCTTTACCAGCTCCATGATGTTGGCGCTTTGGCGGCTGTCCAGATTAGCGGTCGGCTCATCGGCGAAGATGATCCTGGGCTGGTTGGCCAGCGCCCTGGCG
>QNBQ01000349.1 GCA_003645735.1 Candidatus Poribacteria bacterium | reverse complement strand
TCCTCCAACCTCAAGCCGGTCTACACCCGCAACAGGATAAGGCTGGAGCTGATGCCGCTGCTGAGGGAGTTCAACCCGAGGATAGAGGAGGTCCTGGCGCGCGCGGGGGAGATATCGGCTGAGGAAGACGAGCTCATGGAGCGGCTCGCGATCGAAAAGCTGGGGGCGCTGGCCCTGGAGCGAAAGGAGGGGTTCGTCCGGCTGAGGGGCGATGAGCTGGCCGGGCTGCCGGTCGCGCTGAGGAGGAGGGTCGTTCGCGCCGCCGTGAGGGAGGTCAAAGGCGACCTCCTGAACATAGATTTCGACCACATCGAATCGATACTCGACCTGATCTCAAGCCCCAACCCCAACCTCAAGCTCGACCTGCCCGGCCTGAGGGCGGAGAGGAGGTATTCGGAGCTGATCATTGCGTCGGAGCCCGAGGAGGAGGTCGGCGAATACGAGTATCGGCTTCCGATCCCCGGGGAGGTGGAGATACCCGAGGCGGGGCTGAAGCTGATAGCCGAGGTTCATGAGGAGAGGCCTCCGATGCCGAAAAACCCCGACGCGGCGCTGCTCGACTACGACAAGCTCTCCCCGCCGCTCGTCGTCCGCAACAGAAGGCCCGGCGACAGGTTCAGGCCGCTCGGGATGAAGGGTAGCAAGAAGGTCAAGGATTTCTTCATCGACATCAAGCTCCCCCTCCCCGAAAGGGATAGGGTTCCGATCCTCGTGAGCGGCGGGCAGATAGCCTGGATCGTCGGGCACAGGATCGACGATAGGTTCAAGGTCACGGGCGAAACGAAGAGGTTCGCCCTCATAAAGGCCGTGAGGTGTGGTGATGGGCGTCGGGATACCGGTTGACGTGGTCCTGATCCCCGTGGGGGACGTCCCCTGGGAGCCGATGGAGCGGCTGAAGGAGGAGCTTGAGAGGAGGTTCAGGAGCTGTTCGATCGGCGACCCCATCCCCATCCCGCCCGGCTCCTACAACCCCAGGAGGCGTCAATACCTCTCGACCGCCATCCTGCGATCCCTGCTTCAGCTCAACCCTCCCGAGGGGGTCAAGGTCCTGGGCGTGGCTGACGTCGATCTCTACGCCCCGCGGCTCAACTTCGTCTTCGGCGAGGCGCAGCTCGGGGGGAGGTGCGCGGTCATATCGCTTGTGAGGCTGAGGCAGGAGTTCTACGGCCTCCCCCCGGATGAGGAGCTGTTCCGCCAAAGAACAGTCAAGGAGGCGATGCACGAGCTGGGCCACACCCTGGGGCTGCGCCACTGCCTCAACTCCGGCTGCGTCATGTTTTTCTCCAACAGCCTGATGGACACCGATCGCAAATCGGCCGATCTCTGCCCCCGATGCCTCAACATCCTCCTCAGAGCGATGAGGGGCGGGCCATGAAAAGGATCGCCCTCCTGATCCCCCTGCTCCTCGCCCTCACCTCCTGCGGTGGCGGGATAAGGGATGGGGTTTTGAGGAGGGATCTGTCGGGGATCTGGAAGTTCAAGGCCGATCCCCGGAAGGTCGGGGAGAAGGAGGGGTGGTTCAGGCCGGATCACGACGATTCGTCCTGGCGGGATTTCCTCGTGCCCGGCGTCTGGAACGAGGGGAGGGACGCGGGCGTCCCCTGGAACTACAATGGCTACGGCTGGTTCAGGAGGAGGTTCTCCGTCCCGAAAGGCTGGAGGGGGTATACGATAAAGCTGAGGTTCCTGGCGGTCTATCTCATAGCCGACGTGTGGCTCAACGGGGAGCATCTGGGGAGGCATCGAGGGGGTTACACGGCCTTCGAGTTCGACGTGACCGATAAACTGAACTACGACGGGGAGAACGTCCTGGTCGTCCGCGCGGACAACACCGGCAGGAGGTTTCAGGTTCCGTGGCATTCGATCGACTGGTGGAACTGCGGCGGGATAAGCAGGGAGGTCTACCTCGAGAGACATCCCCCCTTCCGCGTCTCCAAGCTCTTCATAACGCCCAGGCTGACCCCCAAGCCCGGCGTGAAGCTTGAGGTCTGGTTCGAGAACAAGCTGCCCGATCTGAAGGAAGCCTCCGCCTATGCCGCGGTGAGGTTCGAGGGGAGGGTCGTCGCGAGGACCGGGATCATGAGGGTTAGGCCCGAGGGAGGGGTGTGGAAGCTGGTCAAGTGGATAGACATACCCGACCCGCGCCCCTGGTCGCCGGAAAACCCGAACCTCTACCGGCTGACCTTCTACTGGAGGTTCGATTGGGGCGGGAGGAGGGCGTGGTGGAGGGTCAGCGAGAGGTTCGGGCTGAGGGAGGTCGAGGTCAGGGGGACGAAGCTCTACCTGAACGGCGAGGAGATATTCCTGCAGGGGATAGCGCTGCACCAGGATGACCCTGGGATGGGCAGCGCGGTGACCAGGGAGGCCCAGAGGGAGGACCTGCTCAGGATAAAGAGGCTCAACGCCAACTTCGTCAGGCTCGGCCACTACCCCTTCCACCCCTACTCGCTCGACGTCTGCGACGAGATAGGGCTTCTGGCCTGGATGGAGATACCGGTCTGGCAGAACAGCCCCGAGGAGCTGGCCGATGAGCGGATGTATAGGGAATGGGTCAAGCCACAGCTGGACGAGATGATCGACCAGTATTACAACCATCCGTCGATCATCTTCTGGAGCGTCGGCAACGAGTTCAGCAGGGCGTGGCTGCCGAACAGGGAGCGGCCCGAGGTGATAAACTACGTGAAAAGGACGACCGAATACGTGCGGAGCAGGGACAGGTCGAGGCTCGTATCATACGCCTCCGCCGCCACGACCGGCTACGGCACGCGGGAGTTCTTGGACGTCATCGGCAAGCCGCTCCACTACGGCTGGTTCCACTCCAGGAACGTCTACGACATCAGATCGCAGATCGAGCTGATCCACCGTTACGCGCCCGACAAGCCCATCCTGGCCGTCGAGCTCTGCGGGATGAGCGAGGAGGGGAGACACGCCGGCTATGGGGCGGATGAGAGGTGGAGCATGGAGTATCACGACAAGCTGTTGAGGGTTCTGCTTCAGAGCCTGATGATCAGGAGCGATTACGTCTGCGGCGTGACCGTTTGGACGCTGGCCGATCTGAAGGGAGGGCGCGAGAGGGGAACCTACGGGATCTTCACGAGGGGGAGAAAGCCCAAATTCCTCTACGACACCGTCAGGGGGCTGTTCTGTTACGACCCGAAGGTTTTGATCATCGAGCCCAAGACGCTTTTTACGCCGGGCGAGGAGTTCAGGGCGGAGCTTTGGGCCTTCAACAGGCTGAGGAAGGGGTTTAAGGGATGCCGGGTGAGGTGGTGGATAACCGGCCTGAAGGAGGGCAGGTATTCGACGCTGGCCTCCGGTCGGTTCGAGGGGATCGATCTGCCGCCCCGCTCGACCTTCAAGATAGGCGAGGTCGTCTGGGCGATCCCCGAGGGGCGAAGGGGGTTCCACACCCTGAACGT
>QNBQ01000348.1 GCA_003645735.1 Candidatus Poribacteria bacterium | reverse complement strand
TCGTGATCCTTAGCCGATAGGATGGCGTAATGCTCCGGGGCGTATGTCTGGACCACCACCCTTCCGCCTTTGCGGCTCCTGCCCGACCTGCCGGCCACCTGCGTCAGCAGGTTGAAGGCCCTCTCCCCGGCGCGGAAGTCCGGCAGGTTCAGCGCCAGGTCGGCGTTCACCACCCCCACCAGCGTCACGTTCGGGAAGTCCAGCCCCTTCGCTATCATCTGTGTCCCCACCAGCACGTCTATCTCGCCCCTGCGGAAGGCGTTCAATATCCGGCTATGGGCGCCCTTCGTCGCAACCGCGTCGGTGTCCATCCTGGCCACCCTCGCTTTGGGGAAGAGCCTTTTGACCTCCCGCTCGACCTGCTGCGTCCCTATCCCGAAATGTCTGATGTATGGGCTTTTGCACCTCGGACACCACCTCGGCGGCGGCTTTTCAAGCCCGCAGTGATGGCAGATCATCACGTCCCTATCCCTGTGATACGTGAGCGATACCGAACAGTTCTCGCACCTCTCCACATACCCGCACTCCCTGCAGAAGACATAGGTGGAATACCCCCTCCTGTTGAGGAAGAGCATCACCTGGTGACCGGCTTTGAGGGCCTCGGATATCCTCCGCCTCAGCCTGTAGGAGAAGATGCTCCTGTTCCTCTTGACCGTCAGCTCCTCCCTCATGTCTACGATCTCCACGGGGGGAAGCTCGATGTCGTGGATACGTCTTGTCAGCTTGAGGAGCTTATACCTGCCGATCTGGGCCATGTAGTATGATTCGAGCGAGGGGGTGGCCGTCCCCAGCACCACGGGACATCCCGCTATCTCCCCCCTCTTTATGGCCACATCCCTGGCGTGGTATCTGGGGGGAGGGTCGATCTGTTTGTAGGAGGTCTCGTGCTCCTCGTCCACGACGATCAGCCCCAGATCCTCGACGGGCGCGAAGACCGCCGAGCGCGGCCCCACAACGATCCTCGCCCTCCCCTCCTTGATCATCCTCCACTGATCGAACCGCTCGCCGGGCGAAAGCCTGCTGTGCAGGATGGCTATTCGATCGCCGAACCTGGAGGCGAACCTGGCCACCGTTTGGGGGGTGAGGGAGATCTCGGGCACCAGCACTATCGCCCCCTTGCCCCTTTTCAACACCTCCTCTACGGCCCGCATGTAGACCTCCGTTTTGCCGCTTCCGGTCACGCCGTGTATCAGGAAGACCTCATGTCTCCCCGCCCGTATCGCCCCGGCTATCGCCTCGAACGCCGCCCTCTGTTCATCGGTCAGCTCCACCTCGCTCGGATACTCCTCCTCCCACCGCTCATCCGGCTCCCTCACCTCCTCGACCCGCTCCAGCCTGACGATCCCCCTCCTCTCCAGCGCCGAGATCGACGATCTGGAGGCGTCGCACCTGTTGAGCAGCTCGGAGAGGGGGATCGATCCCTCTTCGATCAGCATCTCAAGCGCCCGGGCGGCTTTCGGGGCTCGTCTTTCCAGCTCCTCCAGATAACCCTCCGCCTCCTCGGGCGAAACGGCCAGCGTGACATAGCTGACCTTCTTCGGGCCGGACTTTCTGACGGCGTGTGAGATCGTAACGAGCCTTTTCCTCTCAAGGGCCGACAGCGCCGAATAGAAGCCTGATCCGCCCAGTTCCCTCCTCAGGGCCGCTACGCTTGCCCTTCCCTTCGAGAGAACCATCTCGAGTATAGCAGCCTGTCTGGGTGCGCGTTCTCTCAGGCTCTCAACGGTCCCGCGGTCGACCCCCGCCTCCCTGTTGATCGAGACGATCCTCCTGACCATCGCCCTCACGCCGTAGGGATCGGCACACCTCAGCGCCTCGCCCCAGGATGAGATGTATCTGTCCGCCATCCACCTCGTCAGCTCCAGCATCTCATCGGAGAAGAAAGGCTCCTCATCCAGGCAGTCGTAGATCTCCTTCAGCTCCTCCTCGGGGAAGTTCGGCTTCTCCAGCTCCTCGATCACATATCCCTCCAGATACCTCCCCCCGAAGGGCGCGATGACGCGGGAGCCGCGCCTGACCTTGTCGACGAGCCCGGAGGGCACCCGGTAACAATAGGGTTTGTCGGCGGGAACGGGGAAGACCACGAGGGCGTATCTCGACACGCTATCCCCCCTTTGGGACGCCCTCATTCGATTTCAAGCGTTTTGGGGAAATCGGTCAAAACCTCACACCCATCCTCCGTCACCAGCACGTCGTCCTCTATCCTCACCCCGCCCACATCGGGGTAGTAGAGGCCCGGCTCGACGGTGATGACGTTCCCCGGCTCCAGCTCAACGGATTCGGTCGAGAGGGCGGGCGGCTCGTGGACGTCCAGCCCTATGCCGTGGCCCGTGCCGTGGAAGAAACCCTGCATTCTCCCGTCCTTCTCCCCCGTCTCAAATCCCCGCTCTTTGAAGAAGTTCACCACCGCGCTGTGGATCTCCTTGCCGTCGGCGCCCGGTTTGATCATCCCTATCGCCATCTCCTGCGCCCCCATGACGGCCTCGAACATCCTCTTCACCTCTTCGGGCGCTTTGCCCTTTACCACGGTGCGGGTGATGTCGGCGTGATATCCCGTGCTCAGATCCCTTGGGAACACGTCTATAACTATCGGCCTGTTCGGCCTTAGCGGCCCGGATCCGATCTTGTGAGGCTCCGCCGACTGCTCCCCACAGGCCACTATCGTCCCCTTGGCCAGGCAGTTCATCTCCAGCAGCGAGATCTCGATCTCCCTCCTGAGCCTTTCGGAGGTCAGCGGCTCCCCCTCGTAGATGAGCAGATCGTTTTCGATCGACGAGTCGGCGATGATCCGGATCGCCCTCTCCAGCGCCTTCTGGGTTGACTCGATCGCCCTCCTTATCCACTCCACCTCCTGAGGGGTCTTCCTCCTCCTCTCCTCGAAGAACGGCTCGTCCTTCACCCTCAGCTCGTATCCCCTCTCCCTTATGAGATCGGCGTATTTCACCCCGAAGCCGGCCGGGACGATCACCCTGGAGACGCCGAACTCCTTGAGCACCTCGTCCAGAACCTCACCTATCTTCGGGGATTCCACCCCCCTCTCCTTGCACCTCTGTCTGAAGAGCCTCAGCGGCAGGACCTCATCGACCTGGGCTTCGGCCCTGGCCCTGTCCAGCTCCAGGTCGCTGACGATGATCGCCTCCCGCTCGGCCGTCCTTATGTAGATGAACCTGTCGGGGGCGAGGAAGCGGGTGGCGTAAAAGATGTTGGAGTCCCGCTCGCTCGCCTCGTAAAGCAGGATGGCCTCTCCCGGCTCTAATTTCATCTCATACCTCTCCGGCGTGGGATGTCACTAAAATATATCAAAGGGGATCGGCCTCCTTCAACCGGCTTTCCCTGGCCTCTATGAACCGGACGGCCTCGGCCAGGCTTTTCGCTACCAGATCCGCCCCGCAGCTCCTATCCCCCTCCCCGGAGATGAGTATGT
>QNBQ01000347.1 GCA_003645735.1 Candidatus Poribacteria bacterium | reverse complement strand
CTCATCTCCTCGCCGAACGCCTCGACCATCGCCTCGACGAACCAGTCGGTCGTGAGGGATGGGAGGTTCTTCTTGGCGCAGAGGGCTTTGGCCTTCTCCTCGCGGGAGCCGGTCGCATCGGGGCAGATCTTCCGGACGAGCTTTTCGAACCTCTCATCGTCCAGCTTCATGACCAGCTTCTCCGCCTCGGCCTCCCTGAGGTGATCCTCCAGCCTGCCCTGCATGTTGGTCTGGTAGACCTGGGAGGGGAGGATTCCTTTCTTTATCGCCTTGGCCATCCCCTCGAACTCGGCCATCGACAGGGTCAGCTCCTGGGCGACGGTGTAGGTGACGGTGTTGTTGGTGCCGATCCCCCGCTCGTTGAGCGACACGGTTATGTCGATCGCCGCCGGGTGGGAGGCCGCCACCTTGAAGACGATGTTCGGCCTGTCCTTGAGCTTCTCGGGGTCCCATCCCAGCCAGCCGTCGTAGCGGTAGAGGATCTGGCTGAGGATAGAGCAGATCTCCTGGGCGTCTTTGAGGCTGGCCTCCAGGTTATCGGCATTGAGCGGGTTGAGCTGGTAGCTGACAAGCCCGTCGTGCAGGTCGGTCATGAGCGCCAGCGGCCTGAAGATCAGTAGGTTCGGCAGCAGGGAGGTGATCGTCCCGTGAAGCGCTATCTCGTCGGCGTATCTCTCGGGATCCTCCTTCCACTGGGGGTTGACCTCGACCACCTTGCGGAAGTTATCCCACAGCTCCGGGAACTCCTCGTAGGCGCGGGCGGCTATGACCGGGTTGCTGGAGACCTGGACGAACCCCAGGTGTCTGACCCTTCTGAGGCCGGTGGCCGAGTCGTTGCCCAGCTTGGTGTATCCGCCTTTGGACATCTGGTAGTAGACGTTGCCCCGGATCTGCTTTTTGGCAGCCTCGACGAAGCTTTCGGCCAGCCTGTTCTCATCTAAGCTCGACTCCATCTCCTCCGCCATCCTGGCGACCATGCTCTCGCCGAGCATCACCTTCTTCATCTCGGAGAGGATCTCCGAGATGGCAGCCCTCAGCGCTTCCTTGCCCTGAGGGATCGACTCGCACTCCCTCAGGACGCTCAACGCCTCCTTAAGCGCCTCCTCCCTCTCCCCCTCCGAGAAGCCGGCCTTCTCCGATTCCAGGCCGATCATGTTGAAGGCGATCTCGAGCAGTGTCCTGCAGCAGTTCTTCCTCTCCTCGTCCGACATGGAGTATGTGAAGCTGCTTTCAAGCTGCCCGACGGCGCCCCTGATCGTTTGGATCAGCTTGCCCTTGAGGTCGGGGTTGAGCAGGGTATCGGCGGCGAGCTCGGGGAATTTGGGCGCCAGGCGGGCCAAACGGGACGCCGGATCGAGAGGAGGGCTTGGCTCGACCGGGCAGACTGTCTCGATGTATCTTTCGATCGTCCTCTCCATCAGGCACCTCCCCTGCGCTGATCTCGAAATTAAATCATATCACAGCGGAGATGTGCTTTCAAGTTAAGCGGCCCCGTCTTCGTTGACTTTCCACGACCGATATGGTATTTTTCGCTTGGAGCGCTTGACTCCGGTCGAAGCCGCCTTGTATACTGTAAAAGCACTCGAGGATTAAGCGGGGTTGAAACGCCATGAAATCCGGATATGTCTCCATAGTCGGCGAGCCGAACGTGGGAAAATCGACGCTCCTCAACATGCTCCTGGGCGAGAAGCTGGCGATCGTCACCCCCAAGCCACAGACCACCAGGAACAGGATAACCGGCATCCTGACGACCGACGAGTATCAGATCATCTTCCTCGACACGCCCGGGATGCTGAAGCCGAGGTATAAGCTGCAGGAGTATATGGTCGAGATGGTCAAAAACGCCATAGCCGACGCGGACCTCATCCTCTACATGATCGACGTGTCACACCTGCCCAGGGAGGACATCGAGAAGGAGATCCTCGACATGATAAAAAGCTCCGGCAAGAAGGCGGTTCTGGTGATGAACAAGATCGACCTGATAAGCAAGCCGATGCTGCTGCCCCTGATGGCCGCCTACAAGGACAAGTTCGACTTCGCCGATATCGTCCCTATCTCCGCCCTCAAAAACGACGGGCTCGACATACTCGTGAAGGTCATCGTCGAACACCTCCCCGAGGGGCCGATGCTCTTTCCGCCTGATCAGATAAGCGATCTGCCGGTCAGGTTCTTCGTCGGCGAGCTTATCAGGGAGAAGGTCTTCCTGTTGACGAGGCAGGAGATACCTTACGCCTCGTCGGTGATGGTGGAGGAGTTCAAGGAGAGGGAGAGCGGGGTGATCTACATCCGCGCGACGATCTTCGTCGAGAAGGACTCCCAGAAGAAGATCATCATCGGCAAGGGCGGCAACATGTTGAAGAAGATCGGGACGATGGCCAGGGAGGAGCTGGAGGCTTCCTTCGGCAAGCCGGTCTACCTGGAGCTGTGGGTCAAGGTGAGGGAGAAGTGGCGTCAGAACCCCAAGGATCTGAAGGAGCTGGGATATGCCCCGTGAGATCGCCGATTACATAAGGGATGAGCTTCTGAAAAGGCTGGCCAAGCCGGTCGAGGAGCTGTCCCCGGAGGAGGTGTGGAGCTTCAGGAACAAGCTTCACGCGCTTCACCACTACGCCCTGAGGGCCGGCCTGCCCGAGGAAGCGATCTCCCAGATCGAGTCGATGCTCGAAACCTCCTCATCGCTCTGGGGGCTGCTTTACGAGAACAGGGACGTGATGACGGCCATCAAGGATTACCACCGCGTCAGGAAGCTGGACGCCAGCTCCGGGATCGTCTCCGAGATGGAGGAGATCATATCGGGCGAGGAGACGGTGAGGGACGTGCTGGTCGAGGCAATCGCCATATACCTCACCTGGAGGTCGGATACGATCTGGATCGACGAGGGGTGGAGGGATCACAGGGCGGTGGTTCACACATACCTCTTCGAGCTTCAGGATCACATATGGGAGTTCCTGAAGAGCAGCGGATCGGATGGGAAGGCGGCGCTGGAGGATTCGGAGAGGATCGGGAAACTGATGGAGGGGATGAGGGAGCTGATCCTGAGCGAGGAGATCCCCTCCCCTCAAAAGGTCGAGATATTGGCGAGGATCTACCACCTGCTTTTGAGGCTACAGCTCGGAAGATTGTTGCTCCTCCTCGACCGATCCTGACCCCTCCCCGAACATCTCCTCTATCTCCTCAAGGGAGGGCAGATCGGAGAGGTCTTTGAGGCCGAAGTGATGGAGGAACTTATCGGTGGTGGAGTAAAGCAGCGGCCTACCGGGGGTCTTTTTCCTGCCGGAGATGGTTATGAGCCCCTTGGCCAGCAGGGAGTTTATAACGCCCTCGCTGTTGACCCCCCTTATGGCGTCTATCTCGGCCTTCGTTATAGGCTGTTTGTAGGCGATTATCGCCAAAGTTTCCAGCGCCGCCCTCGAAAGCCTCGTCGGCACCTG
>QNBQ01000346.1 GCA_003645735.1 Candidatus Poribacteria bacterium | reverse complement strand
GATCATCACCCCCTCCCTCCGGTAAAGGGCCGCCCAGAGGACGGGGTTGGGCGGCTCGGCCTCTATTCCGCAGCCTCCTCACCGGCTCCCCGCCGTCGGACAGCAGCGCCTCCCCAAAAACCCGCTCCGCCAGCTTTCTCACCTCCTCATCGCTCTCGTTTCGGGACGCGGCGAACTTGGGGATCCCCCGACGGCGGCGATCAGCACGCCCCGATCCTTCATCTCGGACATCCTGCGCAGGGTCGAGAGATGAACGGCGTCCGTATCGGGCACCACCAGGACGCGGTAGCTCTCATCGGCGATACGAAACCGCCCCTCTTCGACGGCCGCCTCCCGGATCGCCCTCTCGTCCACGATGTCGAAGTCGATCCGGTTGCGCAACAGCAGGCGGCACAGCTCGAGGAACCGATCGTCGATCTCCCTGGCCCGCCCGCTGGGGTGGGACTGATACATCGATAGCGAGGTGGGGTGGAAGTTGGCCCAGATGCCCGCGATCGGGTAGAGAACGGCCACGTCGCAGACGTGTTGAGCACCGCGCAGCATCAGGGCAAGCCGCCCGACGTAATCGCAGTAGCGGGCGTAATCGGCCCGCTCCCCCTGATGTTGACCACACAGCTCTCGCAGGTCGGTAAGCCGCTTTCGGACGGTTTCGAGGTCTCTTCCCAGCCCGTTGAACCCGTGGATGATCTGGAGCGGGCGGTATTCGGCGGGCGGGGGCGGCGGGGCCGCCCCCGAATGGCGATCAAAGCGAGGCCTTGACAGCGCCCCAGAAGGTCGCCAGCCGCCCCTCCGGCCTCACGGCGGAGGGGATGGCGGGGCCTTTCTCCATCAACGTCTTGATCTCGTCCTGTGAGAGCGCCCTGCTGTATATGACAAAATCGTCCATCAGGCCGGTGAACGGCCTCTTGTTGTCTATGTTGAACCCGACCCTCGCTCCCATGCCCCAGTCGCCGGCGATGTCCACGTCGGCCATCGCGTCCACCTCTTGGATGACCTCCCCGTCGATGTAGAGGACGACCTTCTTAGCGGCCCTGTCATAGGTCCCGGCGAAATGGACCCACTGGCCCCATTTGACCTGTCCCGCCTTGATGTCGCAGATCTTCTGGGAGCCGTAGCCGCGCAGACAGAACCTGTATACCCCGTCTCTTCGGAGCTCAGGGTGTATGAGCCAGGTCCCGTCGGAGGCCCTGGCGTTGAAGATCGCGTGGTGATCGCCGGTGTTTTCGCAGTTCACCCAGGCGGCCAGCGTGAAGGCTGAGGTCGGTATGTGCTCCTTTGGGAAGTTGGGGCCGTCCAGGTCGATGTAGCTCCCCTTCTCGAACTTGGCCGCCTTGCCCCTCACCCCGTCGACCTGGGTTATGTTCCCGACGATCGTCCCGTTATGGCCGTTGCCCGACTCGTCTATCACCGTGTTCCCCTCGATCTTATCGAAGCTGTAGTAGATCACCACTTCAGGGGGCGCGGCCATGGCCGCCGTCGCGAGGGCCAAAGCGAGCAAAACACCTACGTATCTCATCTCCACCCCTCCTGAAACGGTAGTCTCCGCACATTAATGATACCATAAATCGGCGCGAATTGAAACCGGTAACATCACTTAGGAGATGTCTCAGATCGGTTCCATTGGGATTGTGGTTGAAACCGGTAACGAAATCATTCCGCCGTCCCCTCCCCCGAAGGCGGCAACAACCTCGGGTTTTTGGGGTGCAGCTCGCGCTCCCTCGCGTTCCACAGCTCCGTGAGGCCCAGCCCGCGTATGATCTCATCCCAGCGCAGGGATTCATCCCCCACCCGCTCAAGCCATCTCCGAAGCTCGCCTTCGAGCTCCTCCCGTATCGAGCTGTGTTTGGGCGAATCGATCAGGTTCTCCAGCTGATACGGGTCGTTCTCGTTGTCATACAAAACCCACCCCTCCCCGTCGAACCATCTGGCGTAGGTGTATCGCCTCGTCCTTATCCCCCTCCACTCCCGTATCCCCTGGGCGTAGCCCTGATCGACTATGACCGGCTCGACCAGCAACACCGACTCGGGCCCTTCCTCCTCCTTCCCCAGCAGGATCGACGACAGATCTCTTCCCTCCATGTATTTCGGCACCTCCAGCCCCATCAACGCCAGGAGGGTGGGGGCGAGATCGACCGTGCTGATCAGTGCGTCGCAGACCCTCCCCTCGGGGATATGCCCCCTCCACCTGACGATAAGCGGTATCCTGATCGACTCCTCCCACGGCTGCTCCTTTTTGGTCATGCCCTGCGACCAGAGCATATCGCCGTGATCGGAGGTGAAGACGACGATCGTGTCGTCGGCCAAACCCAGCTCCTCCAGCGCGTCCAGCAGCCTGCCGAGCTGCTCGTCCAAGGCGGTGATGTGGGCGTAGTAGCAGGCGATGGTCGATCTGGGGTCTCGACCCCCGCTTATATCCCTGAAGCCCGGTGGCGGCTTCAGGCGGACGTTGGGCCGGAGTTTGATCTTCGCCGGATCGTAAAGCTCCTTATACCTCCGGGGAACCTGCTCGTAGGGCGCGTGGGGAGGCCCCCAGGAGAGGAACAGGCAGAACGGCCTCCCGTCGTCCTCCTCGAGGAATCGGATCGCCAGGTCGGTCTGCCCGATCGGCTCATAGCCTTCGAGCTTTATCGGCTCGGGCTTATCGAGGTAGAGCTTCCCGTTGAAGTAGTGGTGAGCGCAGTTCCAGGCCGCCCAAAACTCAAAGCCCTGTCTCCTAGGTCCGGGAGGGGTGAACTTGTCGCGGGGGACGCCGTCGAGGTGCCACTTGCCGATGTAGCCGGTCCGATACCCCGCCTCCTTAAGAAGCTCGGCTATGGTGACCTCCTCCTCGGGCAGGGGGAGGTCGTTGGCGACCGCTCTATGGGAGAGCGGGTATCGACCGGTCAGGATGGTCGCCCTGCTGGGGGTGCAAACGGGGCAGTTGGCATAGGCGTGGGTGAAAAGCGTCCCCTCCGATGCGAGCCTGTCGATGTTAGGGGTTATGACCTGATCGTTGCCCGCGCACCCCATATCCATCCCCCGCATCTGATCCGCGAACACGAACAACAGGTTCGGTCGCTTTTTCATCGCTTCAACCCCGTTATGAGCCGAATTTAAGGCGAATTTGGCGAACGCCGCGGCCACGCCTCCCCTTGCGAGGGAGGCGAGGAACTCCCTTCTGGAAATCTCACCTCTCACCCTTCAACCTCCCCCACGTGATCGGCAGCTTGCCGGAGGGGTTCACCCCCAAGCCGGCTTTCAGCCCGTTTTCCATCATCCCCCTTATCTCCCTGCGTTTCTCATGATACCACGTCCCCGACCCAAACACAAGAGGAGCCGCCCGGGGAGATCTCGATAGGACGTCGGGGTCACGCGTGTTGACTGCGGGTTGGGAATGGTTTATGATTAAATCGAACGAACTCCGCTGAGGAGGGGGGAATATGGGGAAATATCTAGTT
>QNBQ01000345.1 GCA_003645735.1 Candidatus Poribacteria bacterium | reverse complement strand
TGTGGATTGAAACCCTTGGCTCCTTCGACCACCCCTCGTATCACGGCGGATCGCCTCTAAGGAACCTGAGGACGACCCGGTTGAAATCGGGGTATTTCTCGATCTGAGGGGCATGTCCGCACTTCGGGAAAACCACAAGCTCGGCGTCCCTTATCCGATAATAGGCCGCATAAGCGTATCGGACGGGTATCACCCTGTCGTTTTCGCCCCAAACGATCAAAACCGGCATCCGAAGCTCGTGCAATCTGTCAAGCAGGACGTATTCCCTTTTGATGCCCCCTAGCCCCACCCCGTTCCGTATGACGGAGAGGAAGGGATATTCGGAGCCGGGAAGCTTCGAGATCCTGTAGGCCTCCTCAACCCAGTCATCGGTTAGGAACTTGGGGTCGTAAAACGATCCGGCCAGCGCCCTTTTGAGCTCCTCTTTGGAGCCTTTCCCCACGAGCAGCCTCCCGATAAGGGGCAGGGAAAGTAACCTCAGCCCCCAGCTGACCTTTCTTCCGATCATGGCGCTTGAGACCAGGACGAGCTTATCGACCCTTTCCGGGTGTTCCAGGGCGAATGCGAGGGCTATTCCGCCTCCCAGGGAGTTTCCGACGAGCGTGGCCTTCTGCAGGCCCAGCCCGTCCATGAAACCTTCCAGGAACCTCTCGAAGAGGTTCAGATCGTATTTGAGGCGGGGTTTATCCGACCTTCCGAATCCGATGATGTCGGGGGCGTAGACGGAGAAGCTTTTCGAGAGATGAGGGATGTTGTAAAGCCACGACTCGGCGAAAACTCCCAAGCCGTGTAACAGCACGACCGGCCTCCCCTCCCCCGCATGCAGATACCTCACCTTAAACCCCATCACCCGCAGATAGCCTTCCTCGACCTGTGCCTTCAGCTCCTCAAAGGGGAGAGGCTCGGCTGAGAAAATGGCTATCAGGAGAAGAGCTTGAACCATCTCGCCCTCCCTTCCAAAGTTTACCAAAACCCGCTTCCGAATCGCAACGCGAAGGCCCCGCTCAACCCCACTTGAGTCTCACCCCGAAAAGGTGTAAAATGGGAGGGGGAAGACCTCAGAGGAAGGGGGGAAAGAGGTATGAGGGACGGCAAGCTAGGGATAGGCATATTCGGAGCCGGATGGGTCGCGGGCGAACACGCCAAGGCCTACATGAACAACCCACACTGCGAGATCGTCGCCATAGGGAGCAGGACCGAAGAGGGGGCAAGGGCGTTCGCCGAGAGGCTCGGAATCCAAAACGTGAGGTTCTACACCGACTTCCAGAAGTTCCTCGACGACCCGGAGCTGGACGCCCTCTCCATCTGCACCCCGCCGCATCTGCACGCCCAGGAGACGATAGAGGCGGCCCAGGCCGGAAAGCACATCCTCATAGAGAAGCCCGTGGCGCTCAACCTGGAGGATCTGAGGAGGATGGACAACGCGGTCAAGGAGGCCGGGGTCAAGACGGTTGTCAGCTTCGTGTTAAGATGGAACCCGCTCTTCCAAAGCATCAAAGCGCTGCTCGAACAGGGGGCCATAGGGAAGGTCTTCTACGCCGAGGTGGACTACTGGCACGGCATAGGACCCTGGTATAAGCAATACAAATGGAACATCAAGAAGGAGATCGGCGGCAGCTCGCTGCTTTCGGCCGGGTGTCACGCCGTTGACGCGATGAGGTTCTTCCTGGGCAAGGAGGTGGCGGAGGTCTTCGCATACTCGACGAAGATCTGGCAGGATTACGAATACGACCCGACCATAGCAGGGGTTTTGAGGTTCACCGACGGAACCATAGGCAAGATAAGCTCCTGCCTGGAGTGCACCACCCCCTACCAGTTCAACATCGACCTGCTGGGAGAATACGGGACCATAAGGAACAACAAGATCTACTCCAAGAAGCTCTTCCCCGGCCAGACCGATTACGCGATCATCCCGACTGTGTTGCCCGACAGCGGCGAGGTGAGCCACCACCCGTTCCAGGGGGAGATCGATCACTTCATAGACTGCATACTCAACGACGTCGAATCGCACGTCAATCTGGCCGACGCCGTCAAGACCCATGAGATAATCTTCGCCATGGATCTGAGCGCCGAGGAGGGCAGGCCCGTCAAACTGCCCCTCCCCTGAGGGGATCAAGACCCAAACGGGAGGTGTGGGATGGAGTGGAGGTTTGACCTGGCCAAGTTCATCCCGTTCAGGGATGTGGAGGCCTGTGCAAGGGTCAGGGCGATCAAAAAGGAGGAGATCTGCAAACACCCCAACCCCGACTTCAAAATAAGGATCATCGAGGACAGATACCAGTTCTACTTCGAGTTCGCCCTGGACATCGTCACCAGGATCAAACAGGCCCTTGAGGAGGGCAGGAAGCTGGTGGCCATCTTCCCCGTCGGCCCCGTCCCCCAATACCGGATAGCCGCCAGGCTGATAAACGAGATGAGGATACCGTGCAAGCACCTGATCTCCTTCAACATGGACGAATACGCCGACCAGGACGGCAACACTGCCCCGCCCGACTGGCCCGGCTCCTTTTACAGGACGATGATGGAGGAGTTCTTCATGAGGATAGACGAGGATCTCCGCCCGCCGCTCGAGAACATCCACTTCCCCTCCAAGGAGAACATCGAATACTACGGCAAGATGATAGAGGATCTGGGAGGGGCGGACATCTGCTACGGCGGGATAGGCTGGTGCGGGCACATAGCGTTTTGGGAGGCGCATCTGGGGTTTGAGTTCGGCGACGACATCGAGGCGTTCAAGGAGGCCGGCCCCAGGCTTGTGGAGCTTCACCCCATGACGATCATGCAGAACGCCCTCCACTCCTTCAGCGGGGACTGGTCGCTGGTGCCCCCTAAAGCCTACACGATCGGCCCCAAGCAGGTCGTGACCGCCAAATACAGGAGCTTCTGGCTGGACGGGTATCTGTGCGGCGGGGTGAGCTGGCAGAGGTTCATAGCGAGGCTCGTGGCGCACGGGCCGGTCACCCCCTTGGTGCCCGGCTCCATCCTCCAGACCGTCCCCACAACCTACACCCTGCTGGGCGGGGTGGCCGAGAACGTCGAGATACACATGGCCTGAGGTGGGGCGATGAGGAGGCTGAGCGTCATAGCCATAGGGGCGCACCCGGACGACGTCGAGATATTATGTGCCGGAACCCTGGCCAAGCTCGCGAAACAGGGGCATAAAGTGACCATCTGCTACGCGACCGACGGGCAGTTCGGGCACGTGACCATAAAGCCGGATGAGCTCAAGGAGATACGGAGGAGGGAGGCCGAAAAGGCGTGCGCCGTCATAGGTGCCGAGATGATCTGGCTGGGATACCAGGACGAGTTCATATTCGATTCGAAGGAGACGAGGCTCCGCTTCATAGAGGCGATCCGCAAAGCGAGGGCCGACCTGATTATCACCCACTACCCCGAGGACTACCACGAGGATCACAGGATAGTCAGCCGGATCGCCACCACGGCCGGTTTCCTGGC
>QNBQ01000344.1 GCA_003645735.1 Candidatus Poribacteria bacterium | reverse complement strand
TCCCTCAGCGCCGCCTCGCATATCCCGAGGGATTGGGCCGCTATGGCGAGCCTCGCCGCCTCCATCAGCCAGCTCACGTATCTGGTCAACCCCCTCCCCCTCCGACCTATGAGATAAGCGGGCGCGTCATCGAAGTAAAGCTCGCAGGTCGGCGACCCGTGCAGGCCCATCTTCTCCTCGATCCTCCTCACGACCACCCTCTCGCCCTTCTCCACCAGAAAAAGGCTCAACCCCCTTCCCCCGGCGTATCTCTTCGGATCCTCGCTCCTCGCCAAAACGAGCAACACGTCGCCGCATCCGTTCGTTATGAACCTCTTCGTCCCCCTGATCCTCCACACACCCGCTCCTTCATCGTAAAACGCCCTGGTCTGGATCGCCCCCAGGTCGCTCCCCGCCTCCGGCTCGGTCAGAACCATCGCGCCCGTCAGCTCGCCCGAGCATAATCCCGGCAGATACCTTTCCTTCAGCTCGTCCGAGCCGAAGAGGGCGATCGTCTCGGCTATCCCCTGAAGCCCGAAGAAGTTCATCAGGGAGGCGTCAGCTCGCGAGATGATCTCCGTGGCCGCCGTGTAGAAGCTCTTGGGGAAGCTCAGCCCGCCGTATTCCCTGGGGAGGGTTATCCCCATCAGCTGCGCCTCGCTCAGCTCGCGGAGGCTCTTGACCATCCCCTCCGGAAGCCTCACCTCCCCGTCCACCAGTTTGCAACCCTCCCTGTCCACCTCCTCGGCCCTCGGGGCTATCCTCTGGGCGGCCAGCATCCCGATGGGATCCTTCAGCATGTCAGCGAAGGTCTCGACCGCCTCCTCGACCGATTCGAACGGGCACTCGTCCGAGCCCAGATCCTCTTTAAGCTCCACGATCCGCCTCCAATCGATCCACCTCTCCACGACGAACCTGAGATCGGGGTTGTCCAGATAGAAGTTATCGCTTCTCACGGCTCACCTCTCCTTGAGAAGCTTTATGAGCTTCGGGACGACCTCCCTGAGGTCGCCCACGATCTTGTAGTGTGCGAACCGGAAGATGGGCGCGTTGGGGTCGATGTTTATGGCGACGATCGTTTTGGCGCCCATTATCCCGACCCTGTGCTGCACGGCGCCGCTTATCCCGCAGGCGATGTAAAGATCGGGGCTGACCGTCACCCCCGTCTGGCCTATCTGCCTGTCGGGCGTCGTCCATCCGGCGTCGACCGCCGCCCTGGTGGCGCCCACCTCGCCTCCCAAAAGCTCGGCAAGCTCCTCGATCAGCTTGAAGTTCTCCTTCGACCCGACCCCCGCCCCGCCGGCGACTATCACCTTCGCGCTCCTTAGATCGACCGTCCTCCGCGCCACGTCCCTCCTCAAAACCCTCTCGATCAGATCGGCCTCTGATAGAGTTACCTCGGCTTTTATGATCTCAGCCCGCCCCTCATCCCGGGGCTTGGCCGGCTCGGCTATCCCATCCCTCAGCGTTGCGATCTTCATCGCGGTCGAGCCGCGGTATTTGGCGATGGCCTTCCCGTCGAACTCGACCCTGCCGAATGAAAGCTCACCCCCCTCCAGTTGAATCGAGGAGCAGTCCAGAATGCAGGCAGCTTTCAGATCGGTGGCGAGCGGAGGGGCCAGGTCGTTCCCGACAGTGCTGGCCGGCATGAGGATCAGATCGGGGCTGAGATCGGGGATGAGCTGCGCCAGGGCTTTCCTGTAGGGAGTAGTCGAGTAATCGGCCAGTTCCTCCCTCTCGACGGCGATCACCTTGTCCACCCCGCACCTGGCGAGCATATCAGCCGCGCCGCCGACCTCCCGGCCCATGACGACGCAGCTCAGCTCACCTCCCGCCACATCGACGATCTCCCGGCCCTTGGACACGCATTGAAGGCTCAAATCGGTCGGCCTGCCCTCTTCAAGCTCCGCGAAGACCAAAACCCTCATCTCAACCTCCGTTTCAAAGGTGCTTCGAAGCTCATCCGAAAAACTTCAAGATCATCATGACGGCGGTTATCAACACCCCGAACAGGGAAACCGTTCCCACCGTCCATCGGATCATCGAGTCGATTCGAGCGTTGATCTCATCGATCCGCGAATTTATTCGGCTCATCTCGCGCCTCACCTTGCGTATCTCCTCTTTGAGCCATGCGATATCATCCCTCAGCCGCTCGTATCCCTGTTCCAGGAGCTCAAGCCTCGAGAGTATCTCCCTATACTCCTCCCTGAGGACGCCCATCACCTGATCAACCTTTGATGCCGCTCAAAATCTCATCCAACATCGCTTTAAGCGCCGATTCGTCTTCAGGGTCGACCTCCTTTGTCTCGATGACCCTCTCGGGAACCGGCTCATACCCCTCGATCGAGGCGGTTCTCAGCTCCTCCAAGCTCCCGATCCCCAGGTCTGAGGCGGACCAGGTGGGTATCGGGGTTCTCTTGTGTTTGAGCTTCAACGCCGCCCTGGCGCTCCTGGGCGCCCTGGGGTCGTCTTTGAGCAGCGCCACGCCCACCGAAAGCACCGCCGGAAACTTGACCTCCACGTATTCATACCCCATCTCGACGGCCCGTTTGCAGACGATCCCCTCGCCTGAAACCGATTCGAAATCGTCCACATAGGTGACCAGGGGCAGCCTGAGGAACCCGGCTATGTGTCCCGCCAGCATGGAGTTTTCGCCTTCGACCACGTCCACGCCGCACAGGATCAGATCGAAATCGCCCATCCTGCGGATCGCCTCCGAAAGGACGTAAGCTGTCGCCATCGTGTCCAACCCCTCGAAGAGGGGATCGGCGACCCTCATCACCCCGTCCACGCCTCGGTAGAGGCATTCTCGGAGGACGTCGACCTGGCGCGGCTCGCCCAGCGAGACCGCCCTCACCGTCCCGCCGTGTTTGTCCTTGATCCTCAAAGCCATCTCCAGGGCGTTGAGGTCCTCCGGCTCAAACCGGGTGGTCAACATGCTCTCCTTTATCCGGCCTCCATCGACGACCGATCCCACCAGATCCCTCGTGTCCCAAACCTCCCTGACGACGACGATCGAATTGGGCATCTCCTTACCTCCCTATCCGAACCTGTATTTAACCCCCATCCCCCCGTCGGGGAACCTCCATTCGATGGCGTTTTCGGGACATATCTTCCTGCAGGTGCCGCATTCCAGGCAGTTCTCGTGCGAGACGATTATAACGCTCGGATCCTCTGGGCTTTCCTTGTAGACCCCGGCGGGGCAGATGAAAAGGCAGGGTTTTTCATCGCATCTCGCGCATAGCTCCCGATTCACCTTGATATGTGGGTTATCGGGATCGGCTTCATATCTCGTCCTGTAAAGCTTATCCTCGAGCGTGAGGCTGAAGATATCCGACATCCCCTCCCCCTTCAGATGATCTTCCTGGCCTTCAGAAGATGCCTGACGAGGCTCAGCTTCGAGATGCCCTTGAAAAACTCCTTTATGGCCCTCTTCTGTATCTCCGATTTAGGCTCGCCCGTGACCGTGAAGAAGTT
>QNBQ01000343.1 GCA_003645735.1 Candidatus Poribacteria bacterium | reverse complement strand
TCAGTGGCTAAAGTCCCGATCGAGTTCGATCTGCCGGAGGTGGAGTCGGACCGGGAGGGTCGGATCGTCATGGAGGCGGAGCCGAGTGGCGAGGGAGTCGATCGGGTAACTGGAAAGGCGAAGCTCTCGGACGAGTTCGGGTTCAGGGTGATAGTCGTGCCGGATAGGTTGAAAACGAAGTTAAAGGTAGGGTTGATTCCCAGCGTGCCGACTGTTGAGATGTTGGGGAGGTTGGGTATCGAGTTCGTCGAGGTCGACCCCTCCTCGCCCTCGCCGCCCGATATCGACCTCCTGATCGTCGGGGAGGGAGCGCTGAGGGCGGACGAATATCAGCTTGAGAGGGAGCTGGAGGTTGAAGGGGGATACAGCAGCCGTGCCGAGGCCGGGCTGCCGCCTCCCCACAAGGCGAAGATTCAACCTTTCCACGCCCTGCCGCTGTGGCTCGGTGAGTTCGTGGAGAGGGGCGGCAGGGTTTTGGTGTTGGCGCAGACGGAGAGGGTCTTAAGCCGCTGGTTCGGCTTCAGGACGGCCTGGCCGGGGACGAGGAGGGTTTTCGTCAGATGCCCGTGGCATCCCGTGATGCGGGGGCTGGACGACGAGCTGCTCTCGCTCTGGCGCGGCTCATCCCATTTGACTTACAGCTACACATCTATGGGGCCGGTCGGCGATCCGGCCGTCGATTGGCTCGGGTTCAAAAACACCAGGGTTTGGAAGTGGGGCAGCTACGGGACCGTCGCCTCGGTTGTGATCGAAAAGCCCCATCTCGGCGATTTCCTGTCGCTGGCCGATTGCGAGTTCGATCTCAACTACACCCCGCTGTTGGAGTATCGGAGGGGGAGAGGGCTGATCCTCTTCTGCCAGCTCGATCTCTGCTCCAGGTCGGAGCCCGAGCCCGTCGTCAAGCGCGTTTTTGAGAACCTCCTCTCCTATCTCGAGAACCCCTTCGAGAAGCGGTCGAGGAGGACGATCTACGTCGGCGGCCGCGAAGGGGAGGAGCTGTTAAAGGCCCTTAAGGTCAGGTATGAGCTGGCTCCCCCATCCGAGCTGAGAGGCGGGGATCTCCTGATCGTCGGGCCGGGCGGAGGGGATGCCCTTCGAGCGGCGGCGGATCGGGTGGCCGAGGCCGTCCGGAAAGGGATGATCGTCCTCTGCCTCGGGCTTGATCCGGATGAGCTTGAGGGATGGCTCCCGTTCGAGGTTCGGCTCGCCCGAAGGGAGGTGCTGTTCACCCCGATCGGGAGGGGTGATCCCCCGTTTTTGAGGGGGATAGGCCCAAGCGAGCTTCACTGGCGCGGGAGGATAAAGATCTGGGCGGTTGAGGGGGTTCCCGAAGGAGGGTTCAGGCTGTCCACCGGGGTTTTCGCCGCCGTCCCCTTCGGGAAGGGGTGGCTCGTTTTCCTTCAGGCGACGCCGGATATGTTCGACGAGGAATCGAGGCCGTATCTCAGGCTGTCGAAGCAGCGGTGTGCTCAGATGGTCTCGCGCGTCCTGGCCAACTGCGGCGCCGCATTCGACGATCCGCTGCTTAAGCGGATCTCCGCTGGGAGGCCGGTTCGCGTTGATCTGACGTCGCTGAGGTGGCGTTTGAAACCCGATCCCGAGGGCGAAGGGGAGAGGTTGGGATGGAACGGGCCGGGGTTGGACGAGTCGGATTGGATCGATACATCCGTTCCGGGGTATTGGGAGGATCAGGTGGAGGGGCTGAAGGAGTATGACGGGGTCGTCTGGTATAGAGCGCGCTTTGTCCTGCCCGAGGAGCTTCCTGATGACCGGATCGAGCTGGTCATCGGGGCGGTCGACGATGAGGACTGGGTTTTCATAAACGGACACCTGATCGGCCACACCGGCAGGGATACGCATCCCGAGAACTGGTGGGCGGCGGAGAGGAGATATAAGGTTCCCAGGGAGGTTTTGAACTCGGGCGGCGAGAACGTGATAGCGGTCAAGGTGCTGGATCTGGGGATGTCGGGCGGGATAGCGAGGGGGCCTTTCGAGCTCAGATCGGCGCCGAGATGGCTCCGAAGCTACTACATCAACACCCCCATCGCCGAGGACGATCCGTATAGGTATTACAGGTGGTGATCTCCGTTCAGCCGCTTCTTTTCGGCTTGGGTTGGACGTTGACGGCGTGGGTGAAGATCAGGCCGCCCACCGTGACGCCCAGATAGCTGGTGAAAAGCCTCCATATGAGCGTGTAAGCGCCCCTGAGGGCGGGGTTGGGGATGATCCCCGCCATCAGCAAGTAGCTCCCCCCCTCGGCCACGCCGCTCGCGCCCGGGCTGGGGCTGAAGTAGGCTATGAAGCTCAAAACGACCTGGATGAGGAAGACCTGGAGAACCTTATGCCTCACCCCCAGCCCGTAAAGCGCGGCGCTGGCTATGAAGCAGTAGATGGCCAGCGAGATGTAGCTCAAAAGCAGCGCCAAAACGGTCAGATGTCTATGCGTCGTCGTGTAAAGCTTGACGCACTCGGTGAAGAGGTTGAGCGTCCTCAAAATCCTCTTCGTGTAGGTGATCCTCCTCCTTAGCCTCAACCCTTTGAAGATCGCCAACGCCCCCACCCCCACCATCCTTTTGAACAGATCCATCTTAGCTATCGCCAGGGCGAAGGCGGACAGGAAGAAGACGAAGAAGAAAGCGGCGAAGATGAAGGCCGCCCTCAGCGCGTATCCCAGCTCGAAAAGGAGCGAGTGGTTGAGGGCTATTATGACCAAGGCCGAGCTGAAAAGGGAGAGCATCGTCAGCCCCGCTCCGGTGGCGCAGGCGATGAACGCCTTGCTCAGCGGAACCCCTCCCCTGCTCAACACATACATCTGAGCTATGCCGCCCCCGGTCTGGGAGGGGGTTATCGCCCCCATGAACAGGTTCGACATGAAGGCCTGGAACGATCTCCAAAAGCTCACCCTCTCCCCCGTCCCCAAAAGCAGCAGGTGGAACTTCAGCGCCGAGAAAACCCACATCGAGAGCGAAAGGGAGATCAACAGCGCCAAATACCGGGGCTTGAGCGACAGCATGTATCTGATCATCTCCACGCCGGTGAAGATCAGGAAGAGGGTGATGCTCAGGGCGGTTATCCCGATGAAAAGCTCAAGCCCTCTCTTTACGTTGATCTTTCTGCCCGCTATCTCCAAGGCGTGCACCTCACCAAAGCAGATGTATGTTTCCGATGTGCACGTTGAGCAGACCCGCCGATCTGGCCGCCTCCTCGGCTTCAAAGGCGTGTTTCCGGGAGGTGGGCGGCAGGTCGCCCATCATGAAGTTGGGGGCGAAGGCGAGGAGGGAGTAGGGGATGCGCGGGTCTATGGAGGCGATGAAGGAGGCTATCCTGTAGACCTCGGCGGCATCGACATAGCCCGGCACGAGCAAGGTGCTGGCCACCACGAGCGGCGGATCGGGTCTTTCATCGAACCTCTCGGCGGCCATCCTGAAGTTTTCGAGCGTGGCTCGGTTGGAAAAACC
>QNBQ01000342.1 GCA_003645735.1 Candidatus Poribacteria bacterium | reverse complement strand
TGGGGGCCGATAAGGGGCCGACCGTCAAGCAGATCTACGAGAACTTCAGAAAGGTCTACCTCAGCTCGAAAAACTTCCAGGCCGACTTCGAGGAGGTGACATACCTCGGCGGCAGGAAGTCGACGGCCAAAGGGAGGCTGATCTTCGCCAGGCCGAACCTGTTGAGGAAGGAGTATTTCGATCCCAAAGACCCCTCCAAGCTGGCCCAGCTGATCATCCTGGACGGCAAGACGGCCTGGTCGTATACGCCCTGGCTGGGGCAGGTGACGAAACAGGAGATGAGGGGCGGCAAGGAGCTGCTTCCGGGGGTGGGCGAGACGTTCGAGAAGCTGCTCGAGAGATACGAGGTGAAGCTCGTCCCCGATGAGGCGGCCAACAAAAAGGGAGTCTACAAGGCCGAGATAAGGCCGAAGCCCGAGCTCGGGGGCTCCAAGGAGTATCTGGAGGTGTGGATCGACGGCAAGCTATGGGTTCCCGTTCAGATCGCCTACCACAACCCGGAGAACAAAACGACCACCATCATCACCTTCAAAAACATCAAGATCGACCAAAAGCTCGATCCCTCTACCTTCAAGTTCACTCCCCCCGAAGGGGTCGAGGTCATAACGGTCAACGTCGGAAGATGAGGATAGGCGTCATCTCACTCGGATGCCCCAAGAACCTGGTGGACAGCGAGGTGATGCTCGGCCTGCTGCTGGAGGCAGGTCACCAGCTCGTCGATCCCGATGAGGCCGAGGTCGTCATCGTCAACACCTGCGCCTTCATCAGGGATGCCGAAAGGGAGGCGGAGGCCGTTATCTCGGAGATACTCGAAAACAAGGGGAACAGAAAGCTGATCGTCGCCGGCTGTCTGCCGCAGAGGCGGGGGGAGGAGCTGCTCAGGAGGTTCCCGGGGATAGACGCGCTGATAGGCGTGAACGAGTTCCTCAGGATAGACAGGATCGTCGAGGAGGTCGCCCGCGATTCGAAGCCGTTGATCTCCATTTCGAGGCCCGAGGCGCTTTATGATCACCTGACCCCCAGGGCGCTTGGGACGCCTCCCCACTACGCCTATGTGAAGATCGCCGAGGGGTGTTCGCACGCCTGCTCCTTCTGCGTCATACCGAGGATAAGGGGGAGGTATAGGAGCAGGGAGTTCGAATCGGTGTTGGCCGAGGCGGCAGCCCTGGCGGAATCGGGCGTCAAGGAGATAATCCTGATCGCCCAGGACACGACCAGATACGGGATCGATCTCTACGGCAGGCCGATGATAGCCGACCTGCTGAGGGAGCTGGCCAGGATCGAAGGGCTGAGGTGGATCAGGCTGCTCTACTCCTACCCGTCGAGGATCGACGAGGAGCTGCTCCGCGTCATCGCCGAGGAGGAGAAGATCTGCAAATACCTGGACATACCGATCCAGCACATAAACGACGAGATCCTCAGAAGGATGCGGAGGGAGGGCGGGTCGGAGGCGGTCCGAAGGGCGGTGGAGATGGCCAGGGAGATCGCCCCCGATATCGCCCTGAGGAGCACGGTCATAGTGGGCTTCCCCGGGGAGAGGGAGGAGCATTTCGAGGAGCTTCTGGACTTCATATCCGAGGCGGAGTTCGATCACCTGGGGGTCTTCATCTTCTCCCCCGAGGAGGGGACGCCGGCGGCGGGCATGGAGGATCAGGTGCCGGATGAGGTGAAGAGGGAGAGATATGAGGCGGTCGTCGAGGTTCAGACCGCCATATCGCTCCGGAAGAAGGGGAAGATGGCGGGCAAAAGGGTGGAGGCCGTCGTGGAGGGGGTGGATCCGGAGACGGATATGCCCTGTGCCAGGGCGGAGTTCCAGGCCCCGGAGATAGACGACCTCATCCTCATCGAGAACCTCTCCCGGGAGGAGGCCGAGGGGTTGAAGGGCGAGTTCGTGGAGGTCGAGATAACGGGCCTTAAAGGCCTCGACCTGCTCGGGAGGATCCGAAGGGGGCGATAGATGAGGCTATCCAGCTTGAAAAAGGTCGCAAACTGCATCACCCTGGCCAGGATGTTGATGGTGCCGTTCTTCATGTATCTCTTCTCGATCGGAAGGGTTTTCTGGTCGTTCACCTTATTCGCCCTGGCGACCATATCGGATCTGGCCGACGGGGTGGTGGCCAGGAGGGAAGGGCCGACGAGCTTCGGGAAGTTCGCGGATCCGCTGGCCGACAAGCTGATCGTGTGCGCCGCGCTGATCTCCCTCACCCGGACAGACGGTGGGCTGATACCCGGGTGGATGGTCATGACGATAATCGCGAGGGAGTTCCTGGTGACGGGGCTGAGGGTGGTTCTGGCCGCCAACGGCAGGGTAATCGCCTCCACGAAGCTCGGAAAGGCCAAGACCGTCTCCCAGATGTGCATCATAAGCTTAAGCTTGCTCCTGCTTTCGCTTCACGACAACATGGATAAGCTCGGGATAAGCTGGGGGTTTTTGGGGACGGTGAGGAGGAAACACGGCCCGATCTACTTCATGATGTATCTCCCGCTGAGTTTGACCGTCATCTCGGGCTTAGAGTTCCTCTACAACAACCGCATCGCGCTCTGGAGGATCTTCTCCGCCGAAGGGGATAAAAGGATCGACGAGGAGGGGGAGGAATGGTAGCGGAGCTGATATTCGTCGGAACGGAGCTTCTTTTGGGACAGATCGTCAACACGAACGCGGCCTACCTCTGCAGGAACCTCGCCCGGCTGGGGGTTGAAGTGAGGGGGATGCGCGAGGTGGGGGATAACATCGATCACATAGCCGAGGCGGTCAGATCGGCCCTTGAGAAGGCCGACCTGGTCATAACGAGCGGCGGGCTCGGGCCGACGGCGGACGACCTGACCAGGGAGGGGATAGCCAAGGCGATAAACCGGAGGTTGGTCTTCGACCCCGAGGTGATGAAGGGGATAGAGGAGCTTTTCAGGAGGATGGGCAGGGAGGCGCGGCCCATTCAGCGGAAGCAGGCTTATGTGTTCGAGACGGGCTGCCAGGTCATACCCAACCCGGTCGGCTCGGCACCGGGGCTGCTAGTGGAGGTAGAGGGGAAGCACATAATAGCGCTTCCGGGAGTGCCGAGGGAGCTTCAGAGGATGTGCGAGGAGACCGTCTTCCCGTGGATAGCCGAGAGAAGCGGCTCCGGGGTCATAAGATCGCTTTCGCTCAAAGTCACCGGCCTGGGCGAGTCGACGGTTCAGGAGCTGATACAGGACGTCATGGACGGCCTGGGTGACAACCCGACGATAGCTTTCCTGGCCAGGCCGGGCGAGGTGACGGTCAGGATAACGGCGAGGGGCGCCTCCGAGGAGGAGGCCGATAGGCTGATAAAGGGCGTGGAGGAGGAGATACGCTCCAGATTGGGGGACAACGTCTACGGGGTAGATCCCCAGACGCTTGAGGAGGTGACCGGCGGGCTTCTGCTTGAGAGGGGCGAGACGGTGGCCGTGGCCGAGACGACCACCGGCGGGGCGATCGTAAACAGGA
>QNBQ01000341.1 GCA_003645735.1 Candidatus Poribacteria bacterium | reverse complement strand
GTGCAGCCCCACCGCGTCAGCCTCCCCCGTGTATCGCTCGATGAGGGAGAGTGTGCCGAGGTGGGGCGGATCTGTGTGGGGAAGAGGGGGGCGGACTACTTCAGGAGGCGGGGCTACGGGGTGATCGACGAATACATCAACATCTTCCGCCGCCTCAGCTACGACTACGCCGTCGACATCGCCCATCAGATCCAGGCGCTATACATGTGGGGGCACATAGATAAGGTCGAGCTGATCTACAACGACTTCAAATCGGCCATCCTCCAGGTGACGATAACGGAGCAGATCCTGCCGATCGTGCCGGAGGAGCCCGAGATGCCCTACGCCTTCTTCGACTACGAATATGAGCCGGATAAAGAGTTCATCCTCCACGAGATCCTCCCGAGGTATCTGACGACGCTGATATGGAGGGCGCTTTTGGACTCGAACGCGGCGGAGCAGGCGGCCAGGATGAGGGCGATGGAGAGCGCCACCGACAACGCCGACGAGCTTATAAGGAAGCTTACGCTTCAGCTCAACAAGATCAGGCAGACGATCATAACGAAGGAAATAACTGAGATCATGAGCGCGGCGGAGGCTTTGGAGGAGTGATCGAAATGGGATACGTCAACGAGGGGAGGATAGTCCAGATAATCGGCGCGGTTGTGGACGTGGCCTTCGAGGGAGGGGAGCTCCCGGCGATATACAACGCCCTTGAGCTTCCCCTCCCGGACGGTTCGAAGCTCGTGCTTGAGGTTCAACAGCACCTCGGGGAGGACAGGGTCAGGTGTATAGCGATGGGGCCGACCGACGGGCTGAAGAGGGGGATGGTCGTTTACGACACGGGAGGCCCCATAACCGTGCCGGTCGGCCCTGAGGTGCTGGGGAGGCTGCTTAACGTCGTGGGGGAGCCCATAGATGGGCTCGGCCCCATCAACGCCAAGAAGAGATACCCCATCCACCGTCCCGCTCCAGAATACCAGGAGCTGGAGACGGCCACGGAGATACTTGAGACGGGGATCAAGGTGATCGATCTGATACAGCCCTTCCCTAAGGGCGGGAAGATCGGGATGTTCGGCGGGGCGGGCGTGGGAAAGACGGTGCTGATAACCGAGCTGATACACAACATCGCGGTTCAACACGGCGGATACTCGGTCTTCGCCGGCGTGGGCGAGAGAACCCGCGAGGGCAACGAGCTCTGGCTGACGATGAAGGAGACGGGCGTCATAGACAAGACGGTGCTGGTCTTCGGCCAGATGAACGAGCCGCCCGGGGTGAGGCTGAGGGTCGCGCTGACGGGGCTTTCGATAGCCGAGTATTTCAGGGACGAGGAGGGGAAGGACGTCCTGCTGTTCATAGACAACATCTTCAGGTTCGTCCAGGCCGGCTCGGAGGTGTCGGCCCTCCTGGGAAGGATGCCGTCAGCGGTCGGGTATCAGCCGACGCTGGCGACCGAGATGGGCGAGCTTCAGGAGAGGATCGCCTCGACCAAACGCGGATCTATAACCTCGGTTCAGGCCGTCTACGTCCCGGCGGACGATTACACCGATCCCGCCCCCGTTGCCACCTTCGCCCACCTGGACGCCGTCACCAGGCTGGAGAGGGAGATAGCGGAGCAGGGCAGATATCCCGCCGTTGACCCGCTCGCCTCCACCTCCAGGATACTTGAGCCGGGCATAGTAGGAGAGGAACATTACAGGGTCGCCCGCGAGGTTCAGAGGATACTTCAGAGATACGAGGAGCTGAAGGACATCATAGCGATCCTCGGCATGGACGAGCTTTCCGATGAGGACAAGATCCTCGTCTCACGTGCTAGGAAGATCCAGATGTTCCTCACACAGCCGTTTTTCACCGCCGAGCAGTTCACAAACGTCCCCGGCAGATACGTCAAGCTGGAGGACACGATCAGGGGGTTCAAGATGATAATCGAGGGCAAATGCGACGACCTGCCCGAACAGGCGCTTTACATGGTCGGGACGATAGAGGAGGCCTTCGAGAAGGCGGGGAGGCGGTTGCGTGTTTGAGAAGAAGTTCAGGCTGGAGATCGTCACGCCCACGAGGATCGTCTTCAGAGGGGAGGCCTGCAGCATAATCGTGCCCGGGGTCGTCTCCTCCCTCGGCGTTTTGGCCGGCCATATGCCGTTTCTGACCGTCCTGGACGTGGGGGAGGTGATGGTGAGGGAGGAGCCGGATCGGGTCAGATACCTCGCCATAGACGGGGGCTTTCTGGAGGTCCTGCCCGACAGAGTAATGATACTGGCGGATGAGGCGGAGTGGGCCGAGGAGATAGACGTAGAGAGGGCCGACGCCGAGAGGAGGCGGGCTTTGAAGATATTGGAGGAGGGCGGGACGGAGGAGGAGATCGAGATGGCCAAGAGGATGCTCAAAAGGGCGCAGAACAGGATCAAGGTGGCCGCCAAAGCGATGAGGGGAGGTGGTGCCGGATGAACCTATCGGAGGCGCTCATGGCCGGAGGGATAAAGGAGCTTTCAAGCTCCGAGAAATACGGCGCCATAAACGAGCTCATAGAGCTGGCGGATCAAAAAGGGCTTCTGAACGATAAGGCGAAGTTCAAGGAGGCGGTGGTGAACAGGGAGAGGCAGCAGTCAACGGGCCTGGAAAACGGCGTGGCCGTGCCCCACGCCCTCTCCGAAGGGGTGAGGGAGGTGTTCGCCTGCTTGGGCATATCGAAGGACGGGGTGGAGTTTCAGACGCTGGACGGCAAACCGGCCAAGCTCATCTTCCTCATAGGCGCCCCCCCGGCGATGAACACCGATTACCTGAGCGTGTTGAGCAAGGTGGCCAGGATGTTCATCAGGCCGGAGATGAGGAGGAAGGTGCTCGAAGCGCCGTCGCCCGAGGATGTGATGCGTATCATCAAAGAGGAGGAGCTGAGGATGTCCGGAGGGGTGCTGTTCCGATGAGATGCCTGATCTTCGCCCTCCTTCTCCTATTCCCCTCCTTCCCGCCCGGGGCGGGGACGCCCGTCGACCTGATCCGGAAGCTCAGCAGGGCCGATCAGCTCTACTACGACGGGAAATACGAGGAGGCCGTCCGGATATACGAGAGCCTGGTCGGGGAGGAGAGGGCGTCGAATCTGATGCCGAAAATCCTGCTCAGGCTGGGCCGGTGTTACTCGAAGATGGGCGACCTGCGCCGAGCGCACACCTACTACTCGCTAGCGATCGATGAAAACCCCCGAAGCTCCTTCGCCTCCCAGGCCGTCTCCTTCTTGGCCACGCTCTACGCCTCCAGGTATCAATACGATAAGGCGATCGAGATCTGCAGATCCATAGCCGAGAAATACCCTTCAACCCCGGCGGCGGCCGTCGCCCTCTACTACGCCGGCAACTACCTCTACCTGAGGGGCAGGAAGGAGGAGGCGGCCAAGGCTTTCGAGGAGCTGGTGAAAAAATACCCCTCCTCCGTCTACAGGGAGAGCGCCCTGTCCATGCTGGCCGACATATACATGGACGAGGGGAGGTTC